>JAMOPB010000434.1 GCA_027064945.1 Candidatus Cloacimonadota bacterium | reverse complement strand
AAGATTCATATTGATAAAAGACTAAACTTTCTTTTGTTTCATCAAGATAAAGTTCATATGATTTTTCCATAGCATTATATTTTACGCTATGATAAAATTTAATTTTCTTCTTGTTTATCGTATCCTCGATTAAAGATAATTCAAAATCTATGTAAATTGTTTCTCCTGAGTGGATTATATCATTAAAATCATTCACAAAAGCATTTTCCAAATATGTTGAAAATTCATAATGATTTTGCTCAATAATAAGATACGGTTTTGAAAATGATGCATTATTCCCTTCAAAAGATGAAAACAGCAACATCCCTAAAGATACGAATCCTAATACAAGTTTATCTGCTAATATTCCAAACATAGAAATTTTCCTTATTTAGAAATACGGCAACCTCAAGTAGCTGAAGTTACCGTATTGATAAAAAATCTAATAACTTTTAAAATCCGAACCAAGGTCCTATTGTAAAAGTTAACCCGTCAAAAGGACTATTTGGCGAGCCATGTACAGTATAATGATTTCCACTGAAGTTGGCTTTCCAACCGCTTTCTAATGGATGAGACATAATGTAGCCACCTTCAGCACGAATTGCTAACCAGTCAAGAATTCTATACATTGCTACAGCTTTTGGTTGGAATATAATATAATTTTTCTTCATAGAAACAATGGAACTGTTTGATACTGCTGATTCATCGGTGTAATCCCAATTAAAATCAGAATCAGTTTGAGTTAGTTTTATAGATTGATGAGCACCACCTATCATAAAGCCGGCTGCAACTGTGATTTTCTTTGAGAAAGAATGACGCTTATCGAGTGTTACACCCCAATATCCTACATCAATGCTTATTTTTCTTGTATCACCATTATCTGTTTTTCTGGAAGTGCTAAAACTATAACCTGCACCCATTCCACCAAGCATCCAATTTTTTCCTACGTTTCCTTTACCTGCACCACCATGCAATAAAATACCGGATTTATCCATTATTTTAAGAGTTGATAAATCATCTAAATCATTTGCGGCAAGGACTGCATCCATATCATCAAAATCTCCATTAAACCAAATTGGAAGCCAACCACCACCGCCGGTTCCGCCTGAAAGCTTTCTCTTACCTTTAGTTGAAGTTTTTTTTATCTTTTTATCTACTAAGATAATTTTATTATTTTCTTTTTTCATAATTGAATTTCTTGAACCAAAAACAAAATCTATTTCCATTTCTTTGCCAAGTCTAAAAATCTTGATAACTGTTTTGTCTCCTGCTCTGAAGTAACTTATAATTCTACTAAATTCTTTGCTATTGGTAACTTTATACTTTCCTATCTGCATAATAATATCATCTTTTGCTAATCTGAAAAAATCTGCTGCAGAATTTGAAGTAACACCTGTTATCAAGACACCATACATCTTGTCATAACCTAATTTTTGCATTTTGCTCATACTTAGATCAGTGTAAGTTACACCCATGAATGCTTTGTCAGAATTATTATCCAAATAATCAATTTTTATCTCTATCCCTGTAGCATCCTTAACTTCTTCCAATGCATCAGAAATTTCTTCCATTGCATCATCTATTTCTTCCTGAATTTCTTGTGTGATCTGTTCTTTCTCTTCTTGATTTAATGTGCCTTCTTCTGCAAACAATCCAAATGTGAGAGCTGCAATTAATCCTAATACTAATAATAATTTTTTCATTTTGAAACCTCCTAAGATTTAATTTGCCTATATTTATTGCAGTTTGCGTGCCAAATAAAATATATTTACTAATTAACTAAATTGCAGATAGTTACAGTATTTATTACATTTTATCGTATTTGTATCAATTATCAAAATGATAAATTAAAAGATAAAATGATAATATTTTATAATGGGAATATGAAGTGTTAGAAATATTAGAATTAAATAAATTAATCATATAACCTAACAAAGAATTTAAAAATACCACAAAACCTAAACATGTTTTCATTAGATTTTATAGAAAAATAGCAAGAACATTTATAATAGATAAATTAATCTGTTCTCTCAACCATACTTATCGCAGAGGTTGGACAACCAAGAAATTTATCATTACCTGTTACGCAAATTTTACAATTGATACATTTATCAGCATCAATAACCGCTTTTCCTTTATACATTGTAATAGCATTAACCGGACAAGCTTTTACACACAAAGCACAACCGATACATTTAGATTTATCAACTTTATGTGTATATTCAACTTGCGGTGTCCAAAGAGGCTTACCTTGTCCATCGCGAATAACACAGATTTCATTATCTATAAACAGAACAGTTACAAAAAGTTCTTTATCTTTTAAATCACCAATTGCCTTTATTTTTTTATCGGCTTTTAATTCAATCTCATTATCTTCAAACCATTCGTTAGGAGCTAAATTCAGAATATAAAATCCGTTTTCATTTTTCACAAACCACTTTTTACCGTTTGTAATAAGATTTCCTTCTAATGTTGTTTTTTCTGCACAAAATAATAATGATGTAAAAAGTAATATCGAAATTAGTAGTATTTTTTTCATATCTAACCTCCGTGTGCAAGATGATAAGCTCTTACATCATCGCCATCTTTTATTTCAGTAAAATCATAATCTTCTTCAGGAATATATTTCCCATTTATCATAACGGTAATTAAAGCGTAATCGAATCCCATAATCTTAAATAGATCCGTTACGGTCATTCCTTCTTTCCATTCTATCTTATCGCGTTGATTAACAATAACCATTTTTTTCCCTATTTATTGATCAATAGGTTTACAGCTTCATTTGCTTGCATATTGGCTACAATTGCTACTCTTGCTGCTGAAAGACCTTCTTTTAATGTGCTGAATTGGTCTCCACAAACTATTAAATTCCCGGAAGTATTAACTTTAAGCATATCTGTTTTTCCTATTCCGCTCATTCCACTACCACAAATTATTGGTTTATCAGGGAATTTTTGGCACCAAGTATCTATCAACCATTTTTTGCTTTCCGCTTTATCAAAAGCTTCCATAAGAATATCGACGTTTTTAAATATCTTAGAAACATCTTTCGGTTTTAGCTCTTGAATATGAACTTCAAGATTTACATCAGGATTTATCTCTTTCAGAATATTAGCCAGTGCTAATGCTTTTAACTCTCCAATATCTTTTTGGAAATAATATTGTCTATTTAGATTAGAAGGCTCAATTATATCATAATCAACTAAAATTAAATTTCCTATACCTGATCTTGTAAGAGCAACTGCGATATTTGAGCCGAGCCCACCACAACCGGCAATGCCAACTGTTTTATTTTTTAGGATTGCATAGCTGCCTTCCACATTCTTAGAAAATATTTCAGGAACATTTTCTTTCTTTTTTTTGTTATTTTGTTTTTTCATAAGAATAAAAAAAAAATGATGACTATAGTTGTCAAGTTGTGCTTGGTATGAATCAAAATTGGAAATTAATAAAAAATATTCTTGCCTTAATAATCAATAAAAGATAAATAAGTGCAAGAGGATGAAATTAAAAGTTATCTACTAAAGAATTAATTAGTAGATGATGTTAAAATAAACTTTGATGCTGTTGTAAGCACACTTGGCAGGATTGGTTATGATAAAAAACGAACAAGTGGAAATAGAAATATTGTTGGAAGCTATTTACAGAAAATATGGTTATGATTTTAGAAATTACGCTAAAGCCAGTTTACATAGACGAATAAATGTATTATTAAAATCTCATGATTTGCAACATGTAAGCGATTTAATCCCGAAAATTTTTCAAGATGATGACTTTATTCATGACATTTTACAAGCCTTTTCAATCACAGTTACAGAGATGTTCCGTGATCCTGAAGTCTATCTTTCCATGAGAGAGAATGTGATTCCATATTTAAGAACATATCCATACCTAAAAGTATGGCATGCTGGATGCGCTACAGGAGAAGAAGTTTATTCTTCTGCAATATTACTTAAAGAAGAAAATTTATATGATAAAAGTACAATTTATGCTACAGATTTTAATCTGAAAGCATTAAAGAGTGCTAAAGAAGGTATTTTTAATGTTAAGAATATGAAAAAATATTCGGAAAACTATTATTTGGCCGGAGGGAAAAAATCATTATCAGAATATTATCATTCAAGCTATAATGCTGTAATCATGGATAGTAAACTAAAAGAGAATATTGTTTTTGCTCATCATAATCTTAGTTCCGATAATGTTTTTAGCGAGACGCATCTAATTATGTGTAGGAATGTTATGATCTATTTCAATCAAGAATTACAAAATAGAGTATTACAACTTTTTACAGAAAGCTTAAAAACAAATGGTTTTTTAATTATCGGAAATAGAGAATCCATAGATTTTTCTTCAGTTGAAAAAGATTATATTGTTGTAGATAAAAAAAATAGAATTTTTCAAAAGAAAAAATAATGGCAACATTCGAACTGTCACATAATGATATTAAATGCATCATGATTGGTGCATCTGCCGGTGGTTTAAATGCAATAAAATTTATTCTACAGCAATTGGATTATATCAGCATTCCAATAGTTATCATTCAGCATTTATCAGCTAGACAATTGGACTTGATTCCAGACTATTTTTCCGAAATTGATAAAATTAACCTATTATTTGTTTCTGATAAAATGAAGATTGAAAATAATGTGTATTTTGCACCACCAAATTTTCATCTGCTTGTGGAAAACGAAAATCTTTTTGCTTTAAATACAGATGAAAAAGTAAACTATTCCAGACCTTCAATAGATGTTTTTATGGAAAGTGCAGCTGATGTTTTTGAAGAAAATCTTCTTGCAATTGTTCTTACAGGAGCAAATTGTGATGGAACCAAAGGCTCTGTTTATGTAAAAAAGAACAAAGGTCATGTGATTGTACAAGATCCTGAAACTGCAGAATTTGGCTATATGCCAAAATCTGTGATTATGCATGGTAAATTTGATAAAATTTTAAATTTAGATGAAATATCAAAAATTATAAAACTAATACAAGATGGAGATAAAAATGAATAATGAAAAAAAATATCGTTTTAGTATAACAAGAAAATTATTATCACTTTTTATTTTATTATCAATCGTTCCAATATTTGTAATGAGTTTGCTTATTTTAAATTATTACAATGAATTTAGAATAGAAGCTCAAACAGAATATATGAAAAGTATCTTGGAAAAGGAAAGTGAGAAGATAATATTACATTGGCAAAATTTGCACAATATTGCTGAAATAAATTCGATAAACCCATTGTTGGTAGAAACTACACAAAAATTAGAGAGATATTTTCAAACAGAAAACAAAAGAAGATATAACAAAGAGATAATAAAAGTAAAATCACATCTTGAGAAAGTTAAATCTAAATATCCTTTTGATGATATGATTATTATCGATTTGAATGGGAATGTACTTTTTGCTCTGGAAGATACTCTTTTATCCAAAAAAAATATTCTTTCTAAAGAATTCGGTATAAATCCTTTAACAAAGTCGATTCGCAATTGTATTCAAACGAAAAAAACTACATTTTCGGATTTTTATAAAACTGATTCAAGGCAGAAATTTTCAAATTCTTATATTACAGTTCCACTTATTGAGGATGATGAGATTATCGGTGCGATTTCATATGGAATTTCATCTAACATGCTTAATGATTTCACACATATAAATGACGCTAAATATCGTACTGCAGAATCATATATAATTGGAGAAGACAAATTATTAAGATCATCATTAAAAAATGATCCTGATGCAAAAATATTGGAAAAGAAAATTGAAACCCCAAGTTCAAATTACTTTTTCAAATATTACAAACATAGAACAAGTGGTAGTAATATTTATGTAAATACAAACTCGGTTAATTATAATGGGGAAAAGGTACTCGCCGTTTCATATCTTATGGGATTACCTAAAATATTTAATAGCGATTTTGATTTACTTTTGATTAATGAGATTTCTTTAGAAGAATTAAATGCTCCGGCTAAAGCGCTTTCAAAAAAAATTCTTCTAATTTTAATATTAATCTCAATTCTTATACTTTCGTTCTCATTCCTATTCTCGAAACTATTCACAAAACCAATATTAAAAATCAAAGAACTTGCAGATTCAATATCAAAAGGAGATTTCTCAAAATCAATTAAGATAAGAGACAATAGTGAGATTGGTGATTTGGCAGAATCTATAATTAAAATTGAAAGTAGTTTGAATGAAACTGTGCAACAAGCAGAAATTATTGCAAAAGGTGATTATTCACAAAAATTACTTATTCATGGAGAAAATGATACATTAGTAAAAGCAATTGAGAAAATGACTGATAAATTGCGCGAAAAAGACCAATTTTCTTCCTTAATAATGGAAAACACGCAAGCCGGAGTAGTGCTAATTAATCCTGAAAGTTTATTGATAGAATATATTAATCCTTTTGCAAAAAGTATTTTGGAATTGGAAGAAAATCAAATTATTGACCAATCTTGCAAAAAATTCTTTTGCGGCAGGGGTGATGACAAATGCTCTATAAAGTTAGGAGAAAATGAGATTGAATCTGAATTAGATATTATCCTAAATGATAATATAAAGAAAACAATCCTAAAAAGAGAAACTAAATTATCACTTGGAAATAAAGATATAATTATTCTTACTTTTGTAGATGTGACAAAAATAAAAATTCTACAGAATGAAATTTCAGAAAAAGAGTTAAAATATAGGACAATGTTTAAACAATCTCCATCTGCGATTGTAATGACAGATAAAAACTCAAATATTATAGATCTGAATAACAAAGTTACTGATTGGCTTGGTTATACAGTAGATGAGGTAAAAGGAAAGAATATATATTCACTTCCATTTATAACTGATGAATCTAAAAAAATTATCAGGAAACATTATTTCAAAGCAAAAGATAAAGGTAATATTAGTTACCAAATTGAATTTATTTCTAAAGAGAATAAGAAGCGTCATGGTTTTGTGCAAGTTAATCGGATTCAGAATGAAAATAATGAGATAATATTAAATATTGTTACAATAATCGATATTACTGAACAATACTTAGCCCAGGAAGAGATAAAATCTCAAAGTAAAAAGTTTTCTGCAATATTTAATAGTATGGGCGATGCAAAACTAATAATCGATGGGAAAACTATCACCGATTGTAATAATTCTGCT
>JAMOPB010000433.1 GCA_027064945.1 Candidatus Cloacimonadota bacterium | reverse complement strand
CGGAAATGCAGAATTAAACGGTACTATCGATGTAACCGAAGATTTCGAGATTTCTGTTTCTGAATATTCTTTAGCTATCGGAGAAAATATTGACGTTACCGTTAGTTTCACTCCTGAAGCAGCAGGTGAATATACCGGATCAGTAGCAATTACTTCTAATGACACGAATAATCCTGAAGCTACAATAACATTAAGTGGAACAGGTAATGGTTCTGGCGCTGATGATCTTATTCCAATGGTTACAGAATTACAAGGCAACTATCCAAATCCATTCAATCCTACAACAACAATCAGATATGCTCTTAATACAGATGAAAAAGTTGAGATTGAGATCTACAATATCAAGGGACAAACTGTAAAAACCTTGGTAAATGAAGATCAAGCTGCCGGTTATCATTCAGTAGTTTGGAACGGTAAAGATAATAGCAACAAGCAAAGTGCAAGCGGAATTTATTTCTATAAATTCAAAGCAGGCAATATTGTTTCTATGAAAAAAATGATCCTGCTAAAATAATTTTAGCATCAAGATAACTAAAAGGGCTCTACTTCCAGTAGGGCTCTTTTTTTATACATAAAAAAATAATGCTGCAGAATTGCTGGAATTGGATTGTAGAAAGAAATAAGTGAAGCGTAACGCGTGAAGAGGGAAAAGCGTAAATAATTCTTAATTTTGAATTCTTAATTTTGAATTGAGAAACATATAACCTCAAATCTCAAAACACAAACCACAAACCATAATAAAATATTCGTGTTTATCTGTGCAATTCGTGGACAGAAATCTATTTTTTACATCTTCACCCTTCGATAAAATTCCGATAAATCGGAATCACTCAGGATGAACTTTAATGCAAGAGTATAATGTAGAATGTAAAATGTATAATGTGAAATGGGAAAAGGGAAAAGGAAGTAAGTAGTAAGCAGAAAGTAGAACAAGCTGCCAGCTTGTTGAATTTTCACAAATTGGCAAGATGCGCTACAATTGGAATATAACATTATCCGCTTATTTAACCAACTTCATGAAAACAGCGATAAGACTGAAGAATGTTTAATTTTTAATTCTAAATTTTTAATTGAGAAACACAAACCATAAACCATAATAAAATATCCGTGTTTATCCGTGTAATTCGTGGACAAAGAAAATCCCGCAAAATCGGACTTTTTGCGAATCCATTATTTTGATTACTTTTAATTCTATGACATTATTCGGGATAAAAATTTATTTTACGAATCACCATTCTTAAGTTTACTCTTGACAATAAAATTCCTTGAAAACAATTAATTATTATAAAAAAATAAGGAGGTCTGAGATTTGAGTTTTCTTCAATATTGGAAGTTTAATAAATATCCGTTTGCTGATGATACTGATCCGGAATTCTATTATGAAAGTGAATTTCATAAAGAAGCTATAGAGCGCATGAAGTATGTTGTTGACTCACCGAATATCAACATGTGCCTTCTTACAGGAGAAATTGGTTCAGGAAAAACAACTACTCGCAATAGATTATTGGAATATTATGAATATGATGAAAAAATACATTATTGTGCTTCATTAGATACCGCTGATTTTAGTTTTGTTGATATTCTGGTAGAAATTGTTAGCCAAATCACAGAAACTACAACTACTGAACTACCAAGAAATAAATATAAATTAACAACTATTTTAAAGGAATTCATAAAAGATAAATTACGCTATGAACAATTTGATGTTTTAATTTTCATAGATGAAATCCAGAAAATAGCACCTAAAGCGTTAGATGCTTTAAAAGATCTTACAAATATAAGATTTGAATATTATGCTCCTATTAAAATTTTCTTAATTGGACAACCGGAATTTATCAGCGTTGTCAAAAACCTACCTCAGGTAGATCAAAGAATCGGAATGAGATATCATCTTCAACACCTCTCTTTTGAGGATGTTAGAAATTACATTGATTATCGATTAAGCTGTGTAACTAAAACAAAAAATATCTTTAGTTTAGATGCTGTGAAAGTTATTTATAGTAAAACCGGAGGAATACCAAGAGAGATTAATCGTGCTTGTACAATTGCCTTAGAATTTGCTTATGCAGAATCGATAGATTTTATTACCGAACTTGAAATGAAAATTATTTTTGATGACATCGAAAAAGTATAGGTTTTATGAAAAAAAAAATTATTACTATTCTCTTTAATTTATTGATAATTAGTATTGCTAATGCAATCTGTTTTGCAGTAATTTCAGATTCTCATTTAGAAATCAGCAATACACTAAAGCCGGATACTTCTCGTAGAATTTCTCTTAGCAGAACAATATTGGAAAGTGCAGTAGAAAAGATAAATAATGATCCTGATATTGAATTTACAATAATTTCCGGAGATCTGTTAAATACACCAAGACCTTGGAATCTCGATGCATCACACCAAATATTAGATAATCTTGATAAACCTTATTTTGTTGTTATCGGTAATAACGATTTTTCAATGGCAAACTCCGGTTTAGGAATATCAAAAACCACTTTTGCACAAACATTTAAAGAAGCTCAGCCGAATTTTTCCAATAATATTTGGTATAAAGAATTTGATAATTTTTTGATTATTGGTGTAGATAATATCGATCCAATAACAGGTGGAGTAATTTATACAAAAAAAATGAATCAAAATTTGGATTCAATTTTAGAAAAAAACATAAGTAAATCTAAAATTTTTGTTGTGCATTATCCCTTAACTGAATTAAATTACTTCGAAGATGGAAACATAATAAATGATCAAATTAAGTTCTTGGAAAAATTAAAGAAAAACAATGTATCACTTATTATCTCAGGACATTATCATTATGCCGAATTACAAACTTTTGGTAAACTTAAACACCTAATTGTGCCGGCTATTGTGGAATATCCTCATGAGTATCTTAAAATATCTATAGATAATAATAATATTAAAATCGATCCATATCCTACACTAAACAAACACACGGAAGATGAGTCGTTAAAAAAAACAAATGCTAGGATAAAACAGATAATGAATTTGGATAGTAGTTCTTCTTATGATCTTATTCTTGATAAATTATCCGGGAAAAGGATTTTAAAATAATGATAAAAAATAAAAATTCCGGTAAAAGGCTTTCGATAGTAAACCTAAGAAAAAAGCAATCTGAATCTGACCAGGAATTCATTAATGACAAAAAGAATGATATTAATAATCAAGATAGAAACGATGATTCTATAATTGATGACTATCTAATTGATGATTCCTTTAGTAACGATTCCGTTGATAATGGTTTACATAAAACCGGGTTAAATAAAGAACATAAGCCGGAAAAGGCAGAAAAGTCAACTCTAGCTCCACCGAATGCTGATGAGTATTATAATAATATGCAAGAAGGAAATGACGAAGAGATTAATCTTTCGGAATATCTTGAAATTATTTATCATCACAAATTCTTAATAACTGCCATCACCATTGTTGCAGTTGTATTAGCAATCGCCTATAGTTTGTCACAAACGCCTATATATAAAGCAAGCACAAAAGTCTTCATTCAAGAAGATTTGATGGAGCTGCAAATAATTAATAATAAACCCATGTTCAAACAATCTTTTGATATAAACACTTGGGTACAAATAATAAAATCTTCCGATATCTCAGATAGAGTTGCCAGGAAATTAAAAAGTATTTACCGTAGCTCTGAAATTCAAAGCATGATCTCTTGTGATACTGAACGAGATGAGAAACATATTATAACAATTTCCGTAACTCATAAAGATCAAAATTCTGTAGCTAAGATAGCAAACACCATCTTCCTTGCATTACAAGAATATGACGCCGAGCAGAGATCTGTTGGATTTTATAATTCCATCGAATATCTAAAAACACAAATTGCGTCAAAACAACATGAGTTGGATGCATTGGATAAAGCTATTTCAGCATTCTACAAAGCAAATAATATCGAAGCTTTTTCTACAGATTTTGAAGACAACTTATCAAAAGTACAAAAATTCCATGAGATGCTACAAACAGCTGAAGTAGAATATTCTGCGGTAAGAGCCAATATAAATAAAATAAAATCCGATTTGGAAAGCGAAGATAATGATATTATTTCCCAAACATCGTTTAGTGAACCTCTAAAAGTTCGTTTAATGAACCTTGAAGTTGATTTGGCTAGAGCTTTAACAAAATATACAGAACAACACCCAAGAGTAAAAGCAATCCAACAAAATATTGATAATGTGAAACAGCTGATTGCGGAAGGCGCACAAGAAAAAATACAATTAAAAAATATGACAGCTAATCCTGTTAAGCAAAAATTAATTAATGACCTTTTAACAAAAGAAGGCGAAGCAGTAGCTTTGCAACAGAAGATTATTGCCTTGAAGAGGATTATCGAGAAATCTCAAATAAAACCTAGCTACCAGATGGAATTAAGCAGATTACAAAGAGATCGTGATGGCATAAAAGCTATTTTACTTAATCTGCAAGAACAATTGAATTCAATAAACCTTTCTGCAAATATAGAATCTAGCAGAATCAAGCAATTACAAAAAGCAGTTCGTCCCAATAATCCAATAAACAACAAACTTAAGATGAATATTCTTATCGCATTAGTTCTTGGAATGGGAGCCGGTTTTGGTTTGGCATTTCTTCTACATTTTTTGGATAATAGAGTGAAAAGCGTTTCCGAGTTTGTGAAAAGAATAAATCTACCGCTAATCGGAACAATCCCAAAATATTCTTTTTCTCCATTTTTACCTTTTCAAGTTGTAGAAACTGAAGAAGAGCTTGAACAAAAAGAAATTCAAAAAGAAACATCAGAAGCTGTTACTCAGCTGCTAGCTTTAAATTTGAAATATATGCAAGTTGATGATTTAAGCAAAACTTATGCTATTGTAAGTCCTACCAAAGGTGACGGAAAAACTTCTATTGCTTTGCAACTTGCAGCAGCTTTTACCAAAGAAGATTATCGAGTTTTATTAATTGATTCTGATTTTCATCTAAAAAAAAGTTCTGAAATTCTCGATGCTGAGAAAAATCTTGGTCTTTCTGAAATTCTGACAGCTCAGGTTCGACCGGAAGATTGCATTGTACATTTGGGTGATTGTGAATTTGATCTATTACCTTCCGGTAAACAACCACCTGATTTAAAAAAAATCTTAGCCAGTAATCGTTTCACCGAACTTATTGATTTATTAAAAGAAGATTACAATCTTATCTTGATTGATACTCCTGCACTACTGTATGTAACAGATTCTTTGAAAGTTTTACCACATACCGACGGCGTAATCTTAATTGCAAGAATTCTTCACACTACATACCATGATATCAAAAAAGTAATTAAAAGAATTTTATTATTTGATACAGAAATTATCGGTACAATACTAAATTATTCAAAAAATTCAATCTTTGATAAAGAATATGAAGATTACAGCTACGATTATTATTCCTACCGATACAATAAGTATAAATATTCCGAATATGATAATAACAAAAGAAAGAAAAAAACCAAATTTAAAAAAAGCAAGTTTCATTATCCAAGCTTTTTGGTTGATTTAGTAAATTCTATCAAAGCATTCTTTGTGTTTGACGATGATTTCGAAGATGACTTTGAGGATGATGAGCTCAAGAATGATGACTTTAAGGATGATGACATTGAGAATATTTTTGAGGATTATGATGAATAAGCATAAAAAGAAAAAGCTCATCATTTTAATAATCATCTATCTGTTATTGGCTCTTTTACTATCCCTATCTCTTTGGTCTATTTTGGGGAATACTAAAGATGTTTCTCGCAATCCTATTTATGCCGGAATTGGCGGTGCTGTTAATGATAGCGGGGTTTATGAAATAGACGAGGAAACCAGATTATATGAGCTTATTCTTAAAGCAAAAGGTCTGCATAAACGTGCTGATATCAGAAACATCGATACAGATCTAAAAGTTATTCCTTGGGAAGTTTATTGCATACCATTTCTTCCTGAAAAAACATACAAACAAGTTCCAAGTAAGAAAATTGTTCAACCTAAAACTCATGAAATCAAGTTTCCGGAACCTAGTAGAAAAATAAATATTGTTTATGCAGGTTTACCCAGAACATATATGTTAATCTCTATAATTCCTGAACTTGATCTAATTACAATTACTCATATTCCATGGTTCACAAGAGTAACTCCCGAATATGAATATCCCAGATCATTGTATGAAATATATCTTACCGGAGGCGTTCCATTTTTAGGCCGTGCGGTTAAGATGATTACACTTGAAACAATAGATTATTATTTCACGCAAAAACGCCCTTCTTGGATAAATTTTATCGATTATTTGGGAGGAATAAAAGTTCGGGTTCCGGACGATTTTGCTACAGAATATGGCATACCGAAAGGTGTGAACAATCTTAATGGTGTTTTAGCTTGGGAATATATTAGCTTCATCAGTAAATCAAAACGAAGAGAGCATCAGATAATTACCGGTTCTTTGAAAAGAATCGAAATGCAAAAAGAATTTATGCAAAGTATGTACAAAAAGTTCTCTGATTCTAATTTCTATCTTCAAGGTGAAATTCTAACTAATATCATGAAAGAAGCAGAAACAAATATGACTACTCAAGATTATTTGAAATTAGTTCAAATCTATAGGAAAATGAAAAATCCAAAGCTTAGATTACTTACATTGCCAGGTGTAATTCAAAATTATAACGGAGTGGAAATGTATGTGCCTGACTTAGATGGCTATGAAATAGAGAAAAAGAATGTTTATCATAGATCTATAAACGATATTAAATAAATTTTGGAGTAAATATGTTTAAGAAAATAATGCTATTGCTGATTCTAATATTCACACTGTCACTTTTTGCTCAGGAACAATTACCTGAAACGAACGAATATATCTTATCCGCAGGAGACAGAATTTCCATCGAGGTAATGGATCATCCTGAATTTTCCAAAGAATTACAAATTTTACCCGATGGTTCTATAGAATATCCAATCTTAGGAAACTTAATTATTGCAGATTTATCTTCAAGACAATTAAGCGAGATTATCAAAAATAATCTGGAACCTTATATTCCAAACCCGATAATACCTGTTTATGTTACTTCAATTTATGATGAGAAAATAAATATATTTGGCTATGTAAACAGACCCGGATCTTATCAAATTTTCAAACCGGTAAATTTGGTGGAAGCTTTCAGTATTGCCGGAGGCATAAAAAACGTACGAAAAGTGAAACGTGTAAAAT
>JAMOPB010000432.1 GCA_027064945.1 Candidatus Cloacimonadota bacterium | reverse complement strand
AAATTGCTTTATACCTTTGTGAGAAACTGCTTATTTAATCAACAACATCTTCTTAACTGCAACAGTTTGCTCACCATTTGATAAATTATAAAAATAGATACCTGAACCAACCAACTGTTCATCATCATTTTTACCATTCCAAACTATGGAATGAGTACCGGCAGAAAGCTTTGAGTTTAATAGATTTTTTACTAACTGTCCTTTTGAATTATAAATTTTCACACCAACTCTCGCTTCACTTGGAATAGAAAAGCTGATTGTTGTTGTAGGATTGAAAGGATTGGGGAAATTATTAAGTTCGTAATCAATCATCACCAAATCATCCTCAGGAGCAGGTAATTGATCAATATCGGCAAGTACGCGAATCATAAGATTTCCACCTATCATTTGCCAAGTCCCATCAATATTTTCATAACTAAAACCATCACTATCTGAATCCAATCCAATTTTTGCTGAATTTGCAAATTCCAATAAGCCTACAAAGAAAACTCCATTAGAAATAAACGGGCGAAGATTTTCAGGTATAAAGATAAAATTCCAACCCAAATTTAGTTGATCGGAATCAACTAAGAAACTAACAATTTCTTCATCTGGTAAACCATTATCGTCACTTTCCCAGAATTTAAAATTAAGATCAGCACTATCCAATTCCTGCAAATAAATCTGCAAATGAGTTATATAACTATTATTCGTTTCAAAACTAACTCCATACGAATTTAAAGTACCAGCCTGATAGCCACTTTCAGAGCTTCCGTCATCATGTGATAACCAAGTAGCTGTTTCTGCAGGAACAAAAATTTCCACATTTTCCGAATAATCGGTTTCTTCATCATTAATTACAGCTGTAACCACATAACTGTTTATCATTTCATATTGTGGATTTTCATCCAGATATGTTGAATCAATAACATCAGCAATAAGCTGATAATTACCGTCAACAATCCTATACACATTATAGCCTGAAATTTCAGGAATATCCAAACCATTCCAAGAAAGAGTTACAGTATGATTCACATTTAAATTTGCGACTAAACCTGTAGGAGCATCAGCCGGAAAAGTTGTTTCGGTAATTGTAAAATTATCAAAACTTATACCGGTTCCAGTAGCATTATCATTTGTTTTCAGATAAACTCGTAATTTAATATAATGACCACTAATCACAGAAATATCTACAGGGAAAATATCATAAAGTTCTGAAGCGAGTCTCCAATCTTCACCGGGAGAGCCAAACACATAATTTTCCACATCAGAAGAATTTTCAAGATTCGTGATATTATACCAAGGGCTCCATTCACTTCCTACCTTATATGAGGCTTCCAAACCCCAAAAACTGTTAGCATCAAAAGTACCTTTCACATTACAATCTAGAGAGTAAATTCCTCCATTTTGTAGGAAAAACTGATCTGATTCAAAATAGTTTTCCCAACCTGGTCCCACAGAACCATCTTCACTACATTTTACAGCAGTATTCGATTCAAAACCGGGAGACACTTCACTCCAGTGATCTCCACCTCCTTGAACCATATTCCCCGGAATCATTCCTACGGAAGAACCAATATTTTGAAAATTACCTAATTCGATATTATCAATTGCCATACCAAAATAGCTACTATTATCAGATGTATTAGTTGCAGGATCAGATGCAAAAGCAAATCGGATTTGTACATTTTGTCCGCTATAAGCAGAAAGGTCAAATTCAGCATCCACCCAACCATCAGAGCTTCCAGCCCAACCGGCAATATTTGGTCCTTCACCATGTTCAACTCCGAAGCTATACAGTGAATTTACATCATAACCCGGCAAGCCATTGATAACATTCCAATTCTCTCCATCGGTGGAAATGCGTACATTACATCCGTCCCACCCATTATATTCCGGAGTTGAAGAATCTGTTCCGGGTGGTTCGCAATTGTAATTAAGTTTAAACCTAAGTATTCCATTTTCAGGAACTAAAATTGGTTCAGTATCAAGCACCACATATACATGATCAAGATACCCGCCAATATCAGGATCTCCCATCCACCAACTATAACCTTGATATGCATAATAGCTTTCATTTGTTAAATGCCATTCTGCATCTGTTAAAGTCGCATCATAAGAGTTCCAATAATAATCCTCTTCAAATGTCTCCTGCCAGAAAATAGTTTCTGTTCTTATTTGTGCTTGAGATTTCTTGATAGCTAAATTATCTGCGGAAAATATCAGATTTTTATTTGCTACAAGATTTGCATATAAAACAGCATTGCTGCCAAAAAGTATGGCAGCAAAAACTGTTATCAGAGAAAAATATTTCTTTTTCAGAATTTCCTCCAGATAAAAGAGTAACGATTTTTTTCAGCAAAACAAACAATCTACGGTCAATAAAAACCCGTTTCTTGAATATTCCCCGAACTTATTTTGTCATTTTAACGAGAAGATCTACTACACGATTTGAATATCCCCATTCGTTATCGTACCAGCTGATCAATTTGAGTAATTTACCGTTTACCATTGTAAGGCTTGCATCAAAAATTGATGAATGAGGGTTTCCAATAATATCAGAAGAAACCAAAGGAGCTTCTGTATATTCCAAGATTCCATTTAAATAGCTGTCAGCAGCTTCTTTCATCATTTTATTAATTTCTTCAATAGAAGTTTCACGATCTACTACAATATTCACATCAACCAAAGATCCGTTAGGAGTAGGAACTCTCATAGCCATTCCGTCAATTTTCCCTTCCAAGCTAGGAATTACTTTACTTGTAGCAATAGCAGCTCCTGTTGTAGTGGGAACAATATTCACAGCCGCAGCTCTTGCACGGCGTAAATCACTATGAGGGAAATCTAATATTCTTTGATCTCCTGTATAAGAATGAACAGTTGTCATAAATACAGACTCAACACCGAAATTTTCAGTAATAACTTTCATTACGGGAGCTAAGCAATTTGTAGTGCAAGATGCATTAGAAACCACAACATGATCATCTTGCAAAGTATCATCATTAACGCCTAAAACGATAGTTGAATCAACTTTATCTTTTGCAGGAGCAGAAATAATAACTTTTTTAGCTCCGGCAGTAATGTGTTT
Organism: Candidatus Cloacimonadota bacterium; assembly: GCA_027064945.1. Classification (GTDB taxonomy): domain Bacteria; phylum Cloacimonadota; class Cloacimonadia; order Cloacimonadales; family TCS61; genus DAOWES01. The sequence continues at coordinate 4,213 of JAMOPB010000432.1, read as the reverse complement.
TTCGGCTTGAGCACGTTTACGGAAAACACCTGTTGATTCTACAACTAAATCGATTTCTAATTCTTTCCAAGGTAATTTTTCAGGATCTCTTTCAGCAAAGATCTTGATTTTTCTACCTTCAACAACTATTGCATCAGCTTCTGCTTTAATTTCTTGAGGCATAATTCCATGCACAGAATCATATTTAAGCAAATGAGCTAATGTCTTTGCATCAGTGAGGTCATTAATTGCTACAACTTGGTATCCGTCTTTTTGCATTAAAGAGCGAAAAACCAATCGTCCGATACGACCAAATCCGTTAATTGCAATCTTTTTCATTTTATTCTCCATCTATTTTATTTTGACATTATAGAATTACCGGCACTACCGGAAATTTGAACTAATTCTTCAACAGCTTTTTGCATTGCATCTTCGCCTTTCACAATCCATTTTCTAGGATCAAAACGTTTTTTATCAGGTTGGAAATCATCATCACTTATTCCATTTGGCGGAATAATAGAATCTGCCTCTTTTAACCAATATCGGCAAACTGCCTCAGCAATTTCCATTTGGTAGCGAGTATCTTTATTAATTTTCACTACCCCGTTTTTGATAGCATCAATCTGCTGTTGAGCAGTAAGACCGGAAGCTCCGTGTAAAACAATTCCTCGTTCAACATTGTTTTTAATAAGAAGATCATCGATCTGTTTAATTAAATCAATTCTTAAAGTAACTTTTGAGCCTTTGGTAACACCATGATTTGTTCCAACAGAAGCAGCAAAAAGGTCAACATTGGTTTTCTTCACATATTCCAAAGCCTCTTCAGGTTTTGTATAAAGCTGTGTATCGGAGACAATTTCATCTTCTGCACCTTTAATATAACCAATTTCTCCTTCAACCAACACTCCATGTTTATGTGCAATCTTCACCACTTCAGCACTAATTCTTATATTTTCTTCAAACTCTTCATGAGAGGCATCAATCATCACAGAAGAAACTAAACCGTTTTCGATACAGTAAACAACTAAGTCAAAATAATTTGGTGTTGCATGATCAATATGCAATCCAACACCTGAATTTTTGTATTGGTTAGCAATAATCTTAGTCATTGAAGAGATTAACTGTGCACCAACTTCCACATTTTTGGTACTTCCGGCAGCATACTTCATAGCACCGGCACTCATTTGTAATAAACCATCAGATTTCTGAGCCTCGTAACCCTGCACCAATCCTCTAATAGCATTGTCAAAAACTACATTTGAAGCAATGATGCCATATCTCTCTTTTTTCGCTTTATCGAAAACTTTTTTTAATTCTTTCCCTGAATAAAACATAACACCTCCTAAGTGGTATAAGTATTAATCTTCAAATTTGATACTTGTTTCTTTACCTGTAAGTTCATCGATCATAAATTTAGCTGAATCATGCAATTCACCTTCAGGATAATCTAAAACTTGTTGGAAAATTTCTACAGCTTCATCTTTTTTATTTAACTCTTCGGAAAGCAAGAAAGCCTTCATAAAGAGTGCTTTATATGCATCATTAGTATCAGGATATAATTTCACAATTTGATCATAATAGTAGATTGCATCATCATAACGTTTCCCTTTTTGAGCTACTTCGGCATTATCAAAATATTCTTTTGGTTCTAGTTTCACAATCAATCTATCAGGAAATTTTTCCACATTATACTTTTCAGCTAATCTTTTGTTCATATCTTCAAACATCTCTTTTGAGAGATTTTTTCTCATTTTACTTTTCACTTTTGTGATAATATCTTCAAAAACTTCAGCTTTGCTAGGATTATCTTCTAAGATACGGAAAAAAACATAATTCCCTTTACTGTCTTGGAAAACTTTACTAAGTTTTTTAGGATTTTGTTTCCAAACTTTTGCAGAATAGATTTTATCTTTTCCAAGTCCCGGAATTATATCATTTTTATAGATGTAAGAAAGAACTCCTTTTTTGCCCGGTTTGATAGTAGTTTCTTCAACTATTTTATCAATCTCTTCATCATTACCCTTTTTCATCAATTTCTTAACTTTCTTATAATTTTCTTTTGCTTTTTTTTCATCAGAATAAACAAATTGTTGGATTTTACGTGTAGCTTTACTAGAAAACTCATCGATATGCTCGTCATAATATTTCTTTGCAGCTTCATCACTAAGATCTATTTTTTCAACAATTTCTTGGTTATAGATAGTTCTAAGAATAAGATTTCTTTTTATCTGATCAATTTCTTTGGCAATAGCTTCTTCTTTATCCATTCCACTTTCCAAAGCTAAATGATAAAGTAATCTGTTTTCTGCTAATTTTTCCACAAAATTGGATAGCTCTTTATTATCTCTGCTTCTGAATCTATTATCATCTTTTAGAGTTTGAAGATATTTCACAAAATCTTTTGCTGTCATTTTTATTTGTTCATTGTTTGTAGTAAATAGGTCAGCATCAGCAAATTCTTCAGGTAATTCCAAAGTTTCTAAATCCAAACTATCAACAATAGCAAAATTAATTTTTAACTCATATTCCGCTTTTTTATTTTCAATAAAATTATCGATATATTCTTTTTGCTTCTCAGCATATATTTTTGCATTTACTCTGCTTTTAGCTTCTTCAAAAGTAAGTCCGGGAAATTCAGGTTGATTGTTATTGTAGTATTCTCTTAGAACACTCTCATCCACTTCAAAATCTTTACCAATTCTTTTTCTAAATTCTTGAGATAAATAATTACTCTTTTGATTTTCCACACGTTCTAACATTTTTGTATCTTGGTCAATATTAAGCTCAAGAGCTTCTAAATAAAATAGTTCTTCGGTTACCAGCATATCCAGTAATTTGATTTTCCCTTCCGGTGTACTATATTTTTGACGATACATTGCAGGAATTTTGTTAATCCGATTATTTAAGTTTTCAAACGTTAATTGCTGTCCTCCGAATTTAGCAATTACAGTGTCATTAGGAATTGATGCTGCTCCCAAACATATAGCAACACTCATAAAGAGAATTGTAAGCAATCTTGTTGATTTGAATTTGTTCATTTAAATACTCCTTCTTATATTTATACAAAACTGAACTTCACAAAAAAAAATTGACTTTTAGCAGTCAAGCAAATAAATGACAGCTTTATAAGAAGTTTTTAATGTTTTAGAAATAGCATTGAAAGCGTTTAAAGATTTACAAAATCATTTTGAAAAAAGGAATAAAATGCTTACAAGTGAAAAATTGATTAATTTAAACTATTTTGCCTTGGATAAGCTAACATGCTTGCAAGACATGGTAGCACTCTTAGCAGAGAATGAGATTATTTCTTCAAAAGAAAATTTTCTTACCAAGATTCTTGAAAGAGAAGAAATGATGTCAACCGGGATTGGGAAGAAAATTGCAATTCCGCATGCACGCTCTAACGCTGTTACTAAGCTTTCTATAGTTTTCTTCCGAATTAAAAACGAATTGGATTTTGAAGCTATAGATGATGAACCTGTTAATTTGATTTTCATGATTGCTATCCCGGAATCTATGAATAAAGATTACATGAAAATATTACAGGCAATTTCCAATTTTTGCCATGATAATAAAAACATCGACCAATTATACAATGCCGAAACTGCTGTTGAGGCAAATTTGATTTTATCTAGAATTGTACCAAAATTATAAAAAAATATCCGGAGGGTAATAATGAAATTCCGAATCACCTTAATTTTTCTAGTTCTAACTTTAGGCTTGTTTGCAGAAAATGATCTTATCGGAACAACTGGTTTTTCTTTTTTAAAAGTGAATTATTCAGCACGCATAAATGCGATGGGTGGAGCTTATACAGCTTTATCAAATAATTCTGACGCTGTATTTTCCAATCCTGCCGGATTAAATGAAATTCTTAATCGAGAGTTTAATGTTTCTTATATGAATTATTTTGACGGCATTCAAACCGGAGCAATTAGTTTTGCGACACAAAAAAATAAACTTATGCATATTGGTGGATTCATTAAATACATGAGCGGATCAGAGACCAGAACTCTTGTTGATGAAAATGGTGATTTTCTGGGAGAAGACGGAACCTTCGGTTTTTCCAATACAGTATTTGGAATGAGCGGATCTTATTATGTAAACGCTATGCTTTCAGTTGGTGCAAATGCAAAATTCCTATTTGATAATTTAGATGAAAACAGTTCAAGTGCTATAGCTTTCGATTTTGGTTTATTGCATCAAAGCACAAATGAAAATTTGAAAATCGGTT
>JAMOPB010000431.1 GCA_027064945.1 Candidatus Cloacimonadota bacterium | reverse complement strand
TTGCTTTAGCAAACGGTGCAAGAATGGCGCTAGCAGCTCGCGAGACTCTAATACCAGAGTCTGGAGAAATGCAAAGAATAATTATGAATAGTATCGGATTTATAATGCTAGATCAAAATGTCGAGGATTGCGGCTGCGATCACGGATTTAAAATTAAAATTAAAGATGAAAAACATTTACGTTCTTTGCAAAAACGTATTACAGTTGATGGACATGTGATAGATCCTGAAAAAGATAAACATCTTATTGGACAAACGGTAGAAATTTTTTCTCCAATAACCTGCAAACTAGATGGTTTTAAAATTTGTAAAAAATGTTGGGGATTACATTTACCACCGGCTGATAAAAACGGTATTAGCTATGTTGGTACATTGGCTGCGAGTGCTGTTGTAGAACAATTATTACAATCCAGTTTAAGATTGCACCATACTGGTGGTACTTGGGAAATGGAAACACTATATAATGAAATTTTCGATATGATAGACCGCGGAGTTAAGTTTTGGAGCGAGAATAATGATGAAGGTCATCCGATCACATACACTGATGCAAATGAAGCTGATATTAATGTTTTAAAAAATATAATGATACCGCGTTATTATGCAGAAAACGAAATAGAATTTGTGGAAGTGGAATCTGGTAAAACCGCTATAATACCACACATAAGACTTCAGAATCAAGATGCATCAAGAATTCTAAGAGAATTCGCAACACTAGTGTACGGAAAACGTGAAGTAAACGCTTCAACTGAAAGACATGAACTAATACCACCTGAACAGTTTTATGAAAAAATTATCGATATTGCATTCGAAGGCGCTTATTTACTTTCAAATTATATTGAAGTAATTATGAGCGCGTTATTTTATGATGAAAATATGGATTCAATCAGATATAGTGATAAACCACCTGTATATCAGATTCCGCTTAAGTCTGTGATACACACGATTGATCCTAAACTCGCAGTATTTTACAAATTGAGCAATAATGCGCTTAAAAACATCTATCGAGATGAAAGTAAATATGAGCTAGATCACATGATGTATAAATTAATGAATTGTTACAGATAACGGGGTTCAGCCTCGTTTTTTTTGCATTTTTAAGAAAAAAGGAAGTGCCCATGAGAGTTCACAAAATAATCACATTGTTTTTAATAATATTATTGGTATTAAGTTTGATAATGCAATACGTCGTCGACAAATCTACAACTGAAGGATTAATCAAATATGGTATATCACAAATAGACACTGTAATATTGTCAATGACATTGATATTATTGGGTTTATGTGGTAAAAAGGATTAAAATGAGTTTGTTGGATTGGTTTCCAGGGTACGATCTTCCACCTGTAGAGGAGCCAGAATTCGAAGGCATTTTTAAAAATTTGAAAGATAAACAAGCAGATTTTGCGGCTGAAGAAATTTTAAATAAACATTTGAAATTTATTAACGACGAGTTGCTTTTGAAGTTGTTCTTAGCAATTAAGAAAGAGCTGTTGGAAAGAAATCAATTCGAAGAAATTGCAAAAAAGGATGATAATGCTCAAAATTAACGGAGAAAAAATAATCAACTGGATAGTGGATATCGGTTTTCTGATTGCTATATTTAGTGCTTTTTTTACAGACACTAGTACGCTAAAAGGATTAATTTTATCGTGTACAATGACAATAGCTGCTGGAATTTTCATGAGTACGTCAATTATTTTATGCGCTATTAATAAAAATCAAAAAAGGAGCAGTAATTGAATTTTATTAAAGTAAAAACAAAAAGTAATTCTGTTCAACGCGAACCGGGATGCGTGGTTACAGAAAATAAAAAAGAAACTTACAGTGTAGCGGAGTTCAGAAAGATTGATTATCATCGCTTTGAAGAAACATTAAACCAAATGTGGTCTAATTTAGCTAAATTGCATCCTGAATTCCAGTACGAAATCAGCAAACAGAAACTAGCTAGCGCATATTCAGGTTTCGGACGCGATCATCAAATACAATTTACTATTTGGCATAAATTTAAAGATGTAGAATCTGAATTGAAGCTAAATCTACCAGAATTGATTTATGATAATTATTTTATTTTGAGCAACAGTTATTATATCCCCATAATGGTACTTGAAAGGCTGCCCATTGATAAAAATATTAGAAAACAAGCAACTTTTGTTTCTTTAAATAACAAGCACGTGTTTGCAATTACAAAGTCAAAAAAAAGTAAAACGGATAATTACATTGTAACAACTTCGCGTAATAAAATAATTTCGCTAGACTATTTTGCAGCTGCAATTTTTGTTGACAGACCCGAGTATCTAGAAGAACTTAAAGAACGTAAATTGATTAAAAAAATATATAAATATAATAAAGTCATAAAAGATGTGATCAGAGCCATAGGGTTTTTCAACAGCGATTATTTTAAAAATAATATGATGTTGTCAGATTTCATGAATAATTATTACGCGCTTCCATATCACAGAGAATTGTGGACAAGAATTTATGGAGTAGATACTTTTGAAGACCTGTTCTTTTTAGCTATTAAAGCGTCTCAAAGCGATGATAAGACACATTTTGATTTGTCTGATTTAAGGAATAGAAGATTAGTGATGAGTGAATATTTAATTTCTCCAGTTTATGATACATATTACAGAATTCTTAATATGTTGACTGATAAAGAAGGTGCGCGACAGATAATTCTGCCAGCTATGAACGCAAATGCCATAATTACTACTGGATTCAGGAAATTATTGCACGGTAAGCAAATTTACGATATTTCGAGTCCTTGGGCGATTCCGTTAATGTACAAAGTATCTCAAAAAATTTCTATAATTCAAAAAGAAGTGCCAAAAAGCTGGGCGCAGTTGCATGATATTCATTATGGCGTGGTTGATCCTATCTCTATTAGCCCTAGTGATTTTGGATCTGTTTTAACGTTTACAAGCGAAGCAAGAGTTGACAAATTAGGCATATTCGATGTGCCCAATAATGACATAAAAACTTTCGAATTTCCTCAAGAGGAGTTATAAATGAATAAAAATAAAATACTTTTTAACCCTACTACACAAGCTAGTACTCCGTTTGCTAGTATGGTGGAAAGTTCACGTTTGAATATGCTTGATAAATATTGGAAACAAGTTACCACATCTGAAAATGTAAGGAACCCTTTTATTGTGAATCCTGAAGTTGAAAAAGTGGTGTTTACTGACGATCATTTCAAATTACATGCGCCTGAAGATGCAATTAAACTGTATTTCAATCATGATATCATGATTATTTATTTAACTGAATCTAAAAAACTGATTACTTATTATGTACCAGAATATCAGGATGCATCAAGCGCATCTTATAAATTATTTTATGTTAATCCGAATCAAAATATTAAAAAAGGTGAACTACTATACAGCTATGCTCCTCTTGATATTGAAAACAATATACCTCAAGTGGGGTATAGAGTAAAAACCGCATTTATGCCTTTCTTTGGATTTACCACAGAGGACAGTTATGTTATCAGTGATAAATTTGCAAAGAAAGCTAAAATCACACTGCACGAGAAAATATTTATCCCTATCAGTAAAGGTCTAAAATATTTTAAAAGATTTGAAGGCAAAGGGCTGGTGCCTAAAGTCGGAGACAAGATAGATGCTAAAAAAGGTGTTTATAACTATATACCTTTTGAAGAAGCTCGCAATTTAATTGTTGATTTAAGTAATATTAGTGATCATGAAATTAAGATGATGACTAAGAAATTTGGAGGTGATTTAAGTGGTGTTGTTACCAACGTTAAAGTACACCGCGTAAAAAAAGAAATAAAATTACAGGGCGAGAATTTAGTTAACAAACCTCTATTTGAAGAACTTGAAGAAATTTTTTCAAATCAATATAATATGATACAAAAAGATTTAGAAAACGCATTATCTATTCTTCCTGATAATAAAATCAAAGAAGAGTTAATCGAAGGCGTTATGAGTACGCATGCTTTTATTAAAAAACTAAATCAGAATTTTCTTACAAATAAATTCAAATCTATGATTGATGATTTGAAATTAACAGAAATAGATTACATATTGGAAATTGACGTAGTAAATGAAAGCGAAACAGCATACGGCGACAAATTTACCAGCATGTATGCCGGGAAAGGTACTGTTGGTTTAATTATACCTGAGGAACTAACTCCGGTGACTGAATCAGGAGAAATGATAGATTTGTTTATAAATCCGCTGTCTATTTTTGGACGTAACAATTGGGGCGTAATTGTTGAAACAATATTTGGAAAAATAATAAAAGATATTGAAAATGATATACAAGAAAACAGGCGCGAATTGGTATTTGAGAAATTAAAGTTTATTTATGATAAATATTTAATTAAAGAATATCCGCAGCTTGAAGAACAATCTGAAGAAGCTTTTAAAGTTTTAACTGAAAATTGGGATCGATGGCGTGAAAACGTGTTAAAAAACGGTTTATTTTTCTGGAGTGCGGCGTTTAGTGAATTTAGCTATAAACAATTGATAGAAGAAGTTTTTGTACCATACCAAGAGAAATTCGGCGTTAATTTGATAAAAAAAGAACGTCTAAAAATTACTAAAGAATTGCTAAAATGGTTGCAAGATATTGGTCTAAATAGTGGCACAATTGAACCAGATGAAGATGTTTGGGTTGAAGTTTACACAGGCTGGGATTATTATTTAAAACTGTATCATACTGCCGACAGTAAGTACAATATGACTAATTTTGCTGGCAAATATACTGTAACAGGTCAACCTGTAAGAGGAAGAAGAAATCAAGGTGGCGGTCATATCAGCTGGCAGACACTTGGTGCACTGTTTGCAGCAGGCGCGACTGATATTATTAAAGAATTGTACACAATTAAATCTGATTGCTTGAATGATAAAATCGATTTTATGACACAAAAAATTCAAGGCGAATATTATTTAAAACACAAGTATGAATCTCGCACTAAAGAAACCGTTAATGTTTATCTAAAATTGTTCGGCCTCTCATTTGATTAAACATCGCGGTCTTTTTTGACCGCAAAAAAATATAAAAAGGAGTGTTACATGGATAATAAATATATGAAGTACGAAAATTGCAAAACACTTTTAATTAAAATTGATAACAGTATTCCGACAACTGGAGACATTAGAGATATGTTTCAAATTCTCGTTAAATTTAAAACAAGCCCGGACGATCAGTGGCATTATCATGTACCGCAGCGAGGCTTTAGTACCCGAGATCAAATTATAGAATATTTTTTATCAAATCAAGAAAGCAACTGGTTAAAAGTCAAAGTTAAAAAATTAGAAAATAACATGCTATGAAAGCAAATAAGTATAGGTATGCATATTCTGCGCGTGATGCAGCTAATATTGCGCAGAAAGCTTTGGAATCCGGATATAGAGTTGTCGGAGTTGAAGCCGAATGGGGTAATACAACTTTAAAAGACGTGTTCGAGAATGTATCTGCATGCTTATCACACCATGGCGAGAACGCAGATGCATTGCCCCCTTCCCAGCGTTGGGATTTATATAACAATTTTTGCGAAAATACATGCTTTATATTTAGTCATTTCGATTTGGATTCCATTTTTGGTTGTTGGATATTAGAAGGCAGGATACCAGACAATTGCGAAACACGTGAAATTACAGAGCATATAGCATGGTGCGATATACACGGGAGTCATCGCGCGCATGAGGATTATGAGAATTATATAACATGGGGTTCATTAATCAGCGATTTAAACAGTATGCTAAATTTACTGAAACGCAAGAAAAAAAGAGATCACGAAATAATTAACGAATTGTATAAATATTTTGACAGTTTGTTAAAACGTAAAAACCATACCGATAAAACAAAAGATTATTTGAAATTTAATGAGTTAGCTTACAATGCTATGGACAAAACTTTAAGTGTTCCTAATAAGTTACATGTGTTTATGTCTTATGCAAATTTTCTTGATAGATATTTTATCGAATACAACGATTTTATTTCAATTTCTGAAATTAATATTCAATATGATACAAAGAAGAAACGCGTATCAATCGGTACTCGGACTGATGAAATTGCTAAAAAATATTTTGGAGAAAAAGGAGTTATTGAAATATTGCAAAAATATTTTGGAAGCGAAGCAGGAGGCAGGCCTTCAGTTGGCGGTAGTCCGAAAAATCAAGAAATTTCTTTCACCAGTTTTATTAAATTCGTGAGAGAAATTAAAAAAATTATCGAAGGTTTTGATTTATGAACACTAAAAGAACTCTCAATCTGTATTCAATTTCGTTTCGTATCGGCGATATTGAATACGGCCATCAACTTAAATCTATACAAATGCATAAAAACGTAACAGGAGCTCATTTTGTCGAAGATAAATTTATTTTCGATAAAACCGCTTCTGACTTACTTAACATGACTCTGTCTTCTGCTTCTTTAGAAATTTCATTGAACAAAAACGGATCTTATGAGAAAATTTATAAAAATAAAGGCATTATTAGCAAAGTAATGCATAATGAAAATGGTGATATAATATTGTTTTTTGAAACGGATCAAAAAATCAATTGGATGCGCAAAAATGGTGTTTCCATAACTAGCGAGCAGTCTACTGTTAAAGAGGCTGTTGAAATGTTTGTTGAGAAAGTAGATAAGTTCTACAAACATGAAAAACCTACAAACTTATTTATAAATTATGAAAAAAATATAAATAAACACAAATATGAAAATCTTTTGTTTCCGATCAAAAAAAGTAATTTTGATACGCTAACACAAATTTGTAAAACATTTTATATAATCAATTCACCGTTTTATATTTTTCTAGATGATTATCATTTTGACAAAAGTCTTGCACCAATTTCATTAGAATTCTATGATTTGTCCAATATAAAATCTTTGCGCGCAGTGCTGTTAACTGATTTAAATACTAGCGCATATCCAACTTTAAAAACTATCAATAACTATTATGATTCTAATGTTTATTTCGATATTGAAAAAATGCAAAAGTTCAATATCCGATCTGATAGTT
>JAMOPB010000430.1 GCA_027064945.1 Candidatus Cloacimonadota bacterium | reverse complement strand
TTTTACCGATACTGCAATTACTAAAATTGCTGAGGCTGGTTTTGATCCGCAATTCGGAGCACGACCATTAAAACGTGTTATCCAAAAAGAGATTGAAAACAATTTGGCATTGTGGTTTTTGAATAATCAAAGACAAGATGAACAAGAGCTACATGTTGATTTCAAAGACGACAAATTCGTAATTACAGAATAATCTTACCGGGAAAACATAACCAAAAGGGTGTTACATTTGTAACACCCTTTTTTAGTTTAAAAATAAATATTATTTTACTAAATTATCAAAGTAATTGTTAATTTTTCTTTTCAATTTCTTTTCGATCTTATCTTGTAATTTTCTCACACATCTTGCTTCAGCTTCCTGATAAGATGTATGCCCTTCCCTACCTTTTTCAGAAAGCGCTGCAACAATCTCATTTCGATCATCATAAATTTTCAATTTCATATCATAACGAACAAATATAAAATCATCTCTTTTCAGATCGGTTACGGAAAAATCAATACTACCTTTTACTTTTAGTAAAGCATTATCATTAAGCTTAAAACCCATGTCAGTAAGCAATTCCTGCAAAACGATTTTTATTTTCCCATCTTTATCATTTTTCAAATCTATGTTAAACGTCACATTTTCAGCAGCTTTTCTTACACGCTTTGCCAATATATTTTCATCATATCCAAGTTCAATCATATCTTTGCTGGAAGGTGAAATTATATCCAACTGCTTCATCATTGTTTTTACCTGCTGATGAAATAACAATGCCGCACTGTAAAAAGCGTAAGATTCTAATTGATTCTTGGTATTATCACCAATTTTCATAAATTCTACAATTTTGTTTGCTGTTTCTTCAATTCTGCTTTCATATATTGAAGCAGTTTTAATCCTATCAATAAATGCTATCACAAAAACTCTGCCATTTTTGTCAGTATAGCTTTCTCCAAATTTTAAATTCAATAATTTCTGATCACTTGAAATATTTATATTTGTGTTGATATCAGTAGTTTCTGTAGCATTTGCTCCCTTAGAATTTAAAATTTCATTGTAACGATTGCTAACTGTCTGGTCAGTTTTCACAACAGACTCAAATATACGGGAAATTTTGGAAACTGCCATATCTTCGGCATAAGCACGACTATCACCTTCTCCAATTGCTGTAAGATAGTATGCTTCAGGATAAATTTTTGTCGGATTATCCAACCATTTCGGTCTTTTATTTTTTTTAGCTTCAGCATTGGAAACAGAAGCACAAGCAAAAAGAATTATCGCTAAAGAAATTAATATTGTTCTTTTCATAAATATTCTCCAATTTTTAATCATAATTGTTTACTGCAAATAATAAGATTTTATTAGATTTAATCCACCTGCTTGCAAATCTACTTGAGTATATTCCTCAACCAAAAGCAAAGTGTTGTTTGCTCCGTAGAATTCTACTTCAATATCATGTACCCCTGGATCAACTTCAATTTCTCCGATAAATGCTAAAGCAGGAAAAAATCTGGCAATTCTAAGATCTGCATTTTCGGTAGAATCCACTGCCATATCCGTAGCAAATTTAGCAGCTGCAGCTAAAAGTGGATTAGATATTTTTTTATCCATCTCCCCCTTTGCTTTGTGAGAAGCTAAACCTTTGATTACTGTTCTGGTAATTGTTTTCACATAAATAATAGGTTCTTTTACTTTATAAGTTGCTTTTGCAACATTGTTCAAAGATTCAAGCAACTGTAATTTTCCCATATCTTTCCCATCTACTTTTACTCGAATCTGCTTAACTTTACTTTTATTTACATAAAGATAAGGTAATTGGAATTTAAAATGCAGATCCGGTGTAATTCCATACCAATTAAAAGAATCAATATCGTTTAGCTTAGATTTCCCCTGTCCGGATTGCTCGCTATTAGCAATAATTACAGTATTTTCTAATGTATGAATATACAAAGTTTTGGCTTTTTTATAGGGTGAAGTTCCAGTGAAAGCTAAAAAATCTATCTTTGCTTTCCCGTTATTATTTAGGAAAGTATCGGTTTTAGGAGGAGCAAAATCATAAATTTGTGCTTGAGTTTTCCACGCATTTTTTAATTTATCCAAATCTATTCTGGCATCGTCATATTTCCCTTCTGCGCGATATATCAACAAGCTAAGGTATCTACCTAAAGCGTCGTTATGAAATTTTAATTTCCCCGGTTTTACTTTTATTTTTGCATCTTTATTTTTGTTGATTCCTTTAGAAAGTTTATCATATTTATCTTCTAATAATTTCATTTTCTCATCTATCTTACGAATTTCAACATAAGCATCGTCAAACGATCCAAGCTCCAAGTAATTCAGAGCTTTAAAAATATTTAGATAAATATTTTCATAATCTTCACCAAAATATTCTAAGGCATTGTCATTTAACAATAACGAAGTAGCAGCTTTGGAAACACTTTTAGTATAATTTTCTTCAATTGCTATCTCAGCTTTTTCTAAAAGTTCGTTGCTTTTTCCATAATTACCGGCATAAAAATTCAACATTCCGGCATCCAAATAATAAAGAACTTTATCTTTCTTAGTGTATCCAGTTTCTTTTGCTGCTTCAATTCTCATCAAAGCTGTTGCATAATCTGATTGAGCCAAAATTTCATTAATACCATCAAATTGTCCGGTTGCTGTTTTCATGCTTGCGCAACCAATTAGCATGCTGAAAATTATTAGTAATAATAATATCTTCTTCATAAATCCTCCCACAAAAAAATATTCTGATCTCAATTTCATGAAATCAGAATATTAGATTAATTCAAAACATTTCTACCATTTTGTTTTTGAACGTGAAATTACTTTTTTGATTTTTTTATTTCCCATCCAAACTTTTTCATTGGTTTCGATATTTACTAATTCCAAATCCACCTGATAGAAAACTGCCTTAGTTCCTTCGATAGCATCGGTGATTGATGATATTTCTCCGATAAGCATAAAATCTGCTCCGGTCTCTTGAGCAATACTAGCCGCTGTTTCAACGCTTGCATGACCTTGTTGATGTAATCTTTCTTCAATTACTTCTTTTCTTTCTTTACTTGTAGCAACAAAAGTAACTTTTCCACTATTAATCAATTCGCGCTCAATATCTTTTATAAAAACCGATGTATCGATATGTTCGCTACTACGATTACGGATATTGCCTACAATTACAACCGGCTTTTCATCATTTTCCATTAAGAAATCTGATAACCAAGGGCGATAAATAAGTTCTTTTACCATTTGCTCTGCTACCATTCTACTATCAGTATCATTCCATCTACCACTTAAATCGGTAGTTGAATCAGCAGCAGTTCTAGTTACTGAAGTAGTTGCACAACCTGAAAACATCAGTACTGCAACAAAAAATAATAATATTAACTTTTTCATACAAACCTCTTTGTTTTTTTTGGATAATATATAAATCAAATAAATGATTTGTTTTGTCAAACCAAAAAAAAATCCCACCCGAAGGTGGGAGATGATTTATTTTTTCAAATATCTACTTTGCGAGTTCCATTCCTTTTTGAATTGCTAACAAATTAGCTTTCAAAAGTTCCGGATTTTTCTTTTCCAAGAAAGCAGTAAGGTCTGCTTCAATAGTCTCATATTTGATCAAATTCTTTTTTCCAATAATAATGCCAATTGCAATCATATTAAGAACTTTAGTGTTTCCGATCTCTTTTGCAATTTGATTCATTGGAACAGCAACAACATCAACATCAGTTCTATCTGTGCCTTTAGGGCACATATCAGTATTAATAATCATCAATCCGCCTTCCTTCAAATCAACACCGAATTTATCGATTGAAGGCTGATTAAGTGCAATTAATATATCAGGAAAAGAAACAATTGGAGATGCTATCATTTTATCTGAAATAACTGCAGATACATTTGCAGTTCCACCACGCATCTCAGGACCATATGATGGTAACCATGAAACATGTTTTCCTTCTTTCATTGCTGCTTTAGCAATGAATTTCCCTATTGTAAGAGCGCCTTGTCCACCAAAGCCAGAACTAATAATTTCATATTTCATTATTTTCCCTCCTCAGCAGATTTATCACGATATACTCCTATTGGGAAATATGGTAACATATTTTCAATAGCCCAATCTCTACTTTCAAGAGCATCAAGTCCCCAGTTAGTTGGGCAAGTTGAAATAAATTCTACAAATGTAAACCCACGTCCTTCTTTATTATATAGAAGAGCTTTTTTTACCGCTTTCTTAGCTTTGATGATATCTTTTGGTGTAAGTAATGAAACACGTTCAATATAATATGGTGCATCAAGTGAAGCAAGCAATTCTGAAACTTTAATTGGATAACCAACATCAGAAGCATCTCTTCCATAAGGAGATGTAGAAGTTTTCATTCCCGGTATTGTGGTAGGAGCCATTTGACCACCTGTCATACCATAAATTGCATTATTTACAAAGAAAGTAGTAATATTTTCGCCCCTATTTGCAGCATGAATAATTTCAGCAGTACCGATAGCAGCAAGGTCACCATCTCCTTGATATGTAAATACATGCATATCAGGACGTGCTCTTTTCATGCCTGTTGCAACTGCAGGAGCTCTTCCATGAGCTGCTTCTGCCATGTCGCAATTAAAAAATTTGTATGCAAACACACTACATCCAACAGGAGCTACTCCCATCATGTTGTCGCGCATATCAAGCTCGTCCATCACTTCTGCAATTAAGCGGTGAGCAACACCATGCAGACAGCCGGGACAATATGTAAACTGAAGATCAGTAAGTGATTTTGGTCTGGTTGCTATAGTTTCCATCTTGCCTCCTATAAATTCTCTTCAATCTTAGTTTTTACTTCTTCAGGAGTAAAGACAACACCGCCAACTTTGCCCATAAATTCTACAGGCACTTTACCGTTTACGGCAAGGCGAACATCTTCAACCATTTGACCAAGATTGAGTTCGAATACAATAACTTTTTTCACATTTTCAGTAAGAGCTTTTTCAATAGCTTCATAAGGATAAGGCCATACTGTGATTGGTCTGATTAAACCAATTTTCTTGCCTTCTTCACGTAATTGATCAATAGCTGATTTTACAATTCTAGAAGCGGTTCCAAATGCAACGCAAAGAATTTCATTATCTTCTTCAACGCTATATTCTTCGTATCTAATTTCATTTTTCTCGATCAATTTATATTTTTCTTCTAATCTAAGAACATGTTTTTCTAATTCTTTAGGATCAATTTCCAATGAATTAATTTCATGATGATGATGATTAGGCTCAGGCTGGTTTTGATGCATAGCCCAATCTAAATGTTGTTCATCTAATTTTTTTAATTCTTCTTCAGTTTTTGCAGGCTTGAATTCCACAGGTTCCATCATTTGACCTAAAAGACCATCTGAAAGAATCATTACAGGAATACGATATTTGTCTGCTAAATCAAAAGCATCTGATGCTGAGTCAGCGAATTCTTGCACACTGCTTGGTGCTAAAACGATAAGACGATAATCTCCGTGTCCCCCGCCTTTAGTCGCTTGGAAATAATCTCCTTGAGCAGGCTGAATATCACCAAGACCAGGACCGCCACGTTGAACGTTAACAATCACAGATGGTAAATTAGCACCTGCTAAATAGGAAATACCTTCCATTTTCAAAGATATACCTGGTGAAGATGAAGAAGTCATTACTCTACGACCACAACCTGCAGCACCATAGACCATATTAATTGCAGCAACTTCACTTTCAGCTTGTAAGAATGTTCCATTGTTTTTCGGCATCATTTTTGCCATATATTCTATCAATTCACTTTGTGGGGTAATAGGATATGCGAAGTATAATCTACAACCTGCTCTAATAGCGGCTTCAGCAACTGCTTCGTTTCCTTTCATTAAAACTTTTTCGCCCATTTTTCCTCCAACTTTATTTTTCGATTGTAATAGCTACGTCAGGACATGTAACATAACATAATTTACATGCAATACATTTTTCTTGATCTATACACTCAGCATAGTGATAGCCTTTTGAATTAATGTTTTTTGAAAACTCGATAATGTGTTGTGGACACGCTGGTATACAAAGCCCACATCCCTTACAATATTCCGGATCTACTGTCATTCTTGCCATAATATCTCCTTTATTAGTTTTGTTTCATTTTAAAGTAAAAACAAATATTGAATCTCATATTGTCAAATGGAATATTCCAACAATTTCATCTTCTTTTTTTTAGAAAAATTTATATGTCACATCGGTACACATTAGTTCTTTTTATAAGAAGAAGTTAGGAAATATTATTTATTCTTTATTAGTTCTTACTTTCTTGATTTTGCAATTTTTAAGAAAACCCCAACAACTATTTAAAAAATTAAAATTTAGTTATTATATCTTCCAATTTCCTTTTTGGAACATGATGTTTTCCTTCCTCATCTCTCCAATATTTTATATTCCCATCTTTGCCTACCTCTTCTAATACAACCTTTTCCACAGGTTTTCCTAAAGCTATGATATACAAAATTTCTATCTCTTTGGAAATATGCAATTCTTTTTTTAAATTATCTCTTTTGATACTTGCAAATATACATCCGCCCAATCCGAGCTCTGTAGCTCCAAGTAGAATTGATTGGCAGGCAATTCCGGCATCCACAGATACAAAATTATTAATTTGAGCATCTTTCATTAGGATAATGTAAGCAGTTGGGCGTTCATGAACATCGGGTCCATTCCAATCGGATAGATACCCTGCCCATGCTAAATTCGGAAATACTTTTTCACAAGATTCTCCATTTACAATGCCATATCTTAGCGGTTGTAAATTGGCTGCAGAAGCAGATAAACGTGCTAAATTAACTAAATCTTTTAACTGCTCTTCCGTAATTTTATATTTGCTATCAAATCTGCGGTAACTTCTGTTCCTTCTTACTAAATCTTTTATCATAGTTCCTCCAACTTTTTTTTCTTTCTTACCAAAGCAAAAGGTGATATTAGCATTAAGATTATAGCTATTCCAATCAAGCCAAACCCAATACCAAATTTATCTGCCAACCATCCCATAATAGGGGAAAGAATTGCAATAACAACAGTTTTCAATTGAGATTCTGCAGATAAACCGGATGCCATTATTTTGGAAGGAATAGATTCTGTAATCAAATCAACATTTATAGGTCTGCGGAAATTTTGCAAAGAATACATTAAAATCAGTAAGATCACAGATAAAACTTGCAAATTAACAACATATAATACTCCGCTTAGCAGAATGAATAAAATTCCTAAAATAAAGCTGTAATCGATTGCTGCTTTATTATTATGAAAAAGATTTTTGAACCAATTTGCATTCCTTGCTGAAAATGCTGATATGATAAAAATAATAAAATATACTATTCCAATTAACATAGATGAATTTTGTTCTTCGCTAAATCTTGGGAAAACAACATAAAC
>JAMOPB010000429.1 GCA_027064945.1 Candidatus Cloacimonadota bacterium | reverse complement strand
TTACTCTTATTGTAGATGGCTTACTCCTTTTCTTATTCTTATTTTTCATTCTTAATTTCAAAAATGGAATGAGATTTTTAGCAAAATCTATGAGGCGAATACATATTACAGGGATTGAGCAGTCAGTGCATATTAGAGGAAATGTAAATGGTAATAGTAACCAAGCTACTTCTGCAATAATGCCCGGTAATGGGAAAATGAATTTTACGGCAGATAAACCATTGAAAGTAAGTATTATTAAAGAAGAAGAGGAAGATGTTACTTTTGATTCCGATTTCAGTTTTTTGAATCAATTAGATGCTGATTATTTGTTTGATCTTCTAAGAAGAAAAGTTCCTGATGATATGATTTTTATTCTAACTAGAGTTGATCCTAATTTAGTATCTAAAATTATGGGAATCTATCCACAAATAGAGGATGAAATAATAAAATATTGTATCAATCCTAAAGAATATTCTGTTGCAGAAATAGCTAAATTAAAAGAAACTATAAAAGATGGAATTGATGAATTTCTCGAGAAAAAGGAAGTTTCAAATAATGGAGCAGAAACTTTAATACATATCTTAAGTAATTTACCATTGTCAAAAATTGTGAAATTATTGAAAAAGATAGAAATGTATGATAGGGATCTTGCTCATATTGTTAGAAGTGAAATAATCTTACCCAATGATATTGCTAAAATGGATAATCATACAATACAGCGGATTATTAAAAAAACAGATCATACTCTTTTAACTAATTATCTGGCTTGCAGTAATAGACAGATACAAGAGATATTTTATAAAAATATGACAGAACGATCAAAATTGATTATTCAAGAAGATATAGCTTTAATGGGAAAATTCTCGAGCAATGAGAAAGAACAAATCATAGATATGATGATGCATTCAATAAAACAAATACTTAATAGAGGTTAATATGATTACAACAATTTTAGGATTATTATGTAGTATATCCATTATTGCTTTGGCAATTATCACTCAAGCAGACCCAACACAATTTCTTAATTGGAAAGCAATGATGATCACTCTTGGCGGAACATTGGCAGCCACATTAACATATTTCTCAAGTCCGGCTTTAGATTTTACAACAAATGTTTTAGTAAAAATGTTTAAAAGAAAAGAAGTAATAGGCTATAAATTGATAGAAATTATCGTAGATATCAGTAAAGAAATTCATTTTAAAGATATGTTGGAAATAATGAACAGAGAAGATATAAAAGATCTCGAATTTCTAAAGAAAGGTCTTGGTCTGATTGCTGATGATGTTCCTCCAAAGCATCTAAAAGAAATCTTAGTTCGTCAAAGTCATGCAATAACTTCTCAATACAGAGTTACAGAAAGAGTATTTGCAGTTGCCGGAGGCTTTGCTCCAATGTTTGGTATGATTGGAACAATATTAGGGCTTATTTCAATGCTTGGGAAAATAAGAAATCCTGAAGCAATTTTGCCGGCAATGGGTATAGCTCTTGTTACTACTTTATATGGATTATTGCTTTCAGCTATTTTCTTTATTCCATTTTCCGGTAAAATCAGAGATTTAAACCATTTTGAAACAAATTATCGTAATTTGATGATTGAAGGGATTTTGGCTATTCAAGCAAAAGAAAATCCACATGTAATTTATGAAAAATTAATCAGTTATTTGAATCCTTGGGAATTAAAAGATGAATAGAAAAGAGTTTCAACATCTTTTGCGAGAAGCATCAGGCGAATTTATTCCTGATAAAGACAGCCTTAGTGCAGGTGATCAAGAGGAAAAATTACTTAGCGATAATGATCAAATAAGGATTGGTGAAGGTGACCAAGGTATGAGAAGTATTTTGCCTATAGATTTTATGATCTCTTATGCCGATTTGATGACTCTTCTCCTTGTTTTCTTTGTTTTCTTTTTCTCTATAAGTCATAAAAAACAAGAGGATGTTATTCTTGAACAGAACCAAGTAATTATTCAGCAGGCAAAATTAGATTCCCTAAGAATGAGAAACGAGCAAGTTTATACTATTCCGGGAGAGTTTCTGTTTGATTCAGGTAGAGCAGAATTAAAGAAAAGTTCTATCCCAAAATTAGAAGAGGTAGCAAAAAATATTTTAGCAGAAGTAGCTACAGATAATAATTGGATGATTCGCGTGGAAGGACATACTGATAATGTTCCCATTAAGAGTAAAAGATATTCTTCTAATTGGGAATTATCCACAGCAAGAGCGCTTAGCGTTGTTACATATTTTATTGAACATAATTATGCAAAGCCGGAACAAATACATGCAATCGGCTATGCAGAATATAAACCATTGGTTCCAAATGATAGTGAAGAAAATCGGAGTAAAAACCGTCGCGTAGAAATTAGATTAACAAAACGATTTGATTGAGGATTTTATGCATAATAAATTGATTTTTTTAACCTTGCTAATGATAGTCGGTTCTTTTTGTTTTGCACAAAATGAGTATGACTTTTCCAATTGGGAATCAAATCTTTCTATCATAGGCGATAATCCGTTTGATGCATTTCCAACATCTGTAATGACAGGGGATATTAACGGGGATGGATTTGATGATATTGTAATGGGTGCATATTATGCTGACCCGAATGGGAGAAATGCAGCGGGAATAGTTTATGTTATTTTTGGAGAAACTCAAGCAAACCAACAGACAGAGATAGATTTATCAGTTTCAAATGCAGATATTAGTATATTGGGAGCTAATTCAAATGACCAATTAGGAAAAACTATAGCTGTTGGAAATGTTAACGGTGATGGCTATGATGATATTATCATTAGTGCACCATATGCTTCTGAAACAGGCAGAGAATCTTGTGGTAAAGTTTATGTTATTTTGGGCGGATTGGGCTTATTAAATAGTTATGATTTGCTATACGAAGAATATGATTCTGTAATTATTGGACAAAACACAAATGATTATCTTGGTATTTCGCTTAGTTGTGGAGACATAAATAATGATAATTATGATGACCTTTTTGTTGCTGCGCCTAATGGAGATTATCAAAATGTTAATAATTGCGGAATAGTTTATTCAATTTTCGGGAATAATACATTAAACGGTGTATATGATTTATCATCTTATCAACCGAATATTCTTTTTATCGGTAATGAATTAAATGATAATTCCGGAAAATTTATCAGAATAGGGAATTTTAATAATGATCAATTTGATGATTTAGCTATAGGAGCGCCTAATGCTGATCCATTAGGTAGAAGCAATGCCGGAATAATTTATCTTATAGAAGGAAGATCAAATTTCGGTAATTCCACTATAATGCTTTCTGAAGACTCTGATACACAGATTTTTGGTGTAACATCAAATGGTTTGGTTGGAAATACATTTGCTTTTGGAGATATTAACGGAGATAATAATGACGATCTGATATTATCCGATATGGCAGATGGAACCGGTAAAGTAGGTGTTTTATTTGGCAGTAATAATCTTCCCGGAATTTTTGATTTATCAACAATGGATTTGAATGTGAATATTGTTGGCGGAGTTACAAACGGTATTTTGGGAGAAAATATTTTTAGTGCTAGGGTGAATCAAGATGAATTTTATGATATTGTTATTGGATCACCTTCTGCAGATAATATGAGTGGTGTTGATGCCGGAATTCTTTTTGTTATCTATGGATCTTCCGATATTTTCGATCAAAATTTGGATGATATTTCTGCTCCGATAACTTTGTATGGTGCATCTGCAGATGACAAATTGGGCTCTTCTTTCTGCGGCTTGAATATTAATAATGATAACAGATATGATATCTGTGTGGGTGCAATTGATGCAAGCAATAATCGAGGAAGATTATATACAATTTATGGAGATTTGCCATTTATATCTGATGAAAACCCTGCGCCTGATCAACAAGATGTTGCTGTGGATACTCAAGTTTCATTTTCGTTATTTGATTATGAAGATGGAATTGATTTGAATTCTATTGAAGTAAATATCGGTGGGACAAATTATAGTTCCGCAAGTGCGGAATTTGTGCAATCTGAAATTGAAAACGGATATAATATTGCCATCATTCCTGCAGAATCTTTTGGCTATGATCAAATAGTTGATGTTACTGTTCAATGTAATGATTTGGCAGGCTGGCAAATGCCAACAGTGAATTATCGTTTTTTCACGCGTGAAGATACAGATCCTCCATATACAGCCTTATGGGATCCTGAACCTGATGAGCTGGGAGTTGATATAGATACAGATATAAGTTTCCATATCTATGATGCGGGACAAGGTGTAGATCTTAGCTCTATTTTAGTTAATGTTGATGGTGTGGATTATTCTCTTGGAACAAATGGATTCTCCTATGCCGGAAGTAGTAATGAATATTTTATTACCATTTCTACTGAAGATGATTTTGCTTTTAATCAAGTTGTTCCTGTTACTATCAATGCCACAGATATTGGTGAAAATCCTAATGTTATGCCTGAATTTTCTTATGAATTTACTTGTGGTGCAGATAATTCCCCACCTCAAGTGATTTTATGGGATCCAACCAACGGACAGGAAGTTTCCAGAATTTACCCTCTTACAGTTCAAATCGTTGATCCGGAGACAGGAATAGATCAAAATTCAATAGAATTTTATTTAGATGATGTGGAAATTACTTTTGATTGTAACATTTCACTTATTGCAAACGGATTTAATATTCAATATATTCCTGATAGTGAACATTATCATTCTTACGGCAATCATCAGATGAGGATTGTGTGCAGCGATAATAGCTCCAATCTTTTAGATGAATCAAGTTCATTTGTGTGTGTGGAAGATACAGATCCACCATTTACCGAAAACCATTTCCCTGCTAGATTTGCTGAAGATGTGCCCACTAATACAAATTTCAGAGTTGATATTAGAGATCTTGTGATGGGTGTAGATGAAAGCTCAATCTCTGTCTCTGTTGACGGGATTGAAATTATTGGTTTGCCCCAAACAAATGTTTCCAATATTCCTAACGGATATAGAATAACTTATCAACCTGCAAACAGATTGTTGGGAGAAATTCCTGTAATCATAAATTGTGCAGATTTGGAAAATCCGGCTCATGTAATGCAAGAAGAAGTGTATTCATTTACTTGTGTGGAAGATGATGAAGCACCTTATCTTCAGAATTTGAATCCAAACGAAAATCAAACAAATGTTGCAACTGATACAAATATTTACTTGGAAATTATGGATAATAAAACCGGTGTTGATTTTGAAAGTATAGAATTAATTGTTGATGGTCAGAATGTTACTAATTTGATTACAATTGTTCCAATTACAAATGGTGCTTCTGTGCTTTATAATCCGGATAATGATTTTGATTATATTTCCGAAGTTAATGTTTATGTCTCTGCAGCAGATTTGGCAATTCAACCTAATTCAGTAAGCGAAAATTATACATTCACAACCATAAATGATATTTATCCGCCTTATGTTACTAATGCTGATCCTGCTGCTGATGAACAAGGTGTAGCTTTGAATAGAAATATTTATCTGGAAATTCATGATGATGAATTAGGAGTGAATGAAGAAACAATTCAAATGCTCGTTAATAACGAAATTGTTCAACCTCAAATTACAGAAATCAGCCAAGGAAATTTTGCTGTGCTTTATGATCCGGCAGAAAATTTTTCTTATAGTGAACAAGTTACTGTTACTATTTTTGCTAATGATAATGCAATTCCATATAATTCACTTTCCAATTATTCATACTCATTTACTTGTGTAGATGATGATGATACGCCACCTTTTATTCGAGGTTTAAATCCTACAGCTTCCGCCATCAATGTGGATGTGGAGAGCAAAATTTCTTTTGAATTATTAGATGCAGACACAGGAGTAGATTTAGATACGTTCATCTTCAAAGTAAATAATGTTATAATTGACGATTATTACTCTGAAGCTGTAACTTATGCGGATACTACAGGATATTTAATTGAATATACTCCACAAAATCCTTTCCAATATCATGAAACAGTGAATGTGCAAATTTATGTAAGAGATTTATCCAGTAATTTGAACGAATTTCTCTATAGTTACTATTTTACATGTATTGCTGACGAAGATCCACCGCAATTGCTTGAAGCTTATCCTATTGAAGAAGGTTTTGAGAATTCTTCTTTCTATTTTGTAATTTATGATGAGCTTTCCGGAGTGGATATCAATTCTCTTATCCTAAAATTAGATGATGAATTGATAGATAACAAATTAATCCAAACTGAAGAGATGGAAGGTGGCACTTGGGAATTAACTTATATTCCGGAAAATAATCTTCAGGCAAATGATGATTTTAGTGTTGAATTGCAAATTGATGATAATTTGGGTAATCATGCGAATTATAATTATTCAATTGTGATAGTAGAGGATACATTTTCACCTAGGATAAATCTGTTATCTCCTGAAGATGGAAGTTTTGATCTGCTTCCCGGTGGCGGAATGACTATGGATATATTAGATAAAGGTTTAGGAATAAATCGAACATCTATCCAATTGGAAATCAATGGAATACTTGTAGATAATTATGGTTTGCAATCAAATCCTTACGGTTTAAATCCCGATTCTTTGGGCTATAGATTGTACTACGTTTTTGAAGATAATTATTATCAAGGCCAATATATTCAAGTGGATGTATATGCTGAAGATTTGGTTCAACCTGCCAATAGTACAAATGAGATTTTTAAATTTCATTTAGGAAAAGAGGAACTTGATAAAGTGGAAGTAATTCCTTCAATATTATCATTAAATAATGATGGAATAAATGATGAATGCAAAATTTGGATAACTTCCGAAAAGGATATTTCCGGTTCATTAACCAAAATATATGATCGTAAAGGACGATTGATTAGAAGTTTAACTACAGAGCATTTCCAAGGAGACAGATATTATTCCACTTGGGATGGTAGGGATTCATATAATTATCAGATAAGCTCGGGTATGTATATTTTCAAAGTTGAAATTGATGGCAAAGCTTATCAAGGCTCCATTGTAGTGGCGAAGTAGGAGGAATTATGAAAAAAATAGCATTGATTTTACTTCTAATTCTCCCAATACTTAATCACGCAATTTATATTGAGCAAGGTGGAGTAAGGAATGCAGCTCTTGGGAATTGTGGAATCGCTTCATCAAATGATCTTTCAGCAAGCGTTTATAATCCTGCATTACTTGCAATTGTAAATCGTGCCGGCTTATTAACAGATTCAAGAAAATATTTCTGGGACTTGGTTAACGATGATCTAACGTTTAATTATGCTGCTGTTGGAATACCTTTTGGTAGATTTGGTTATTTAGCTTCAAGTGGCAGCTTTTTCAATTCCAATTTATTGAATCAAAATAAAATAGGATTGCATTATGCTAATTTTATTTCCGGAAATAAACTAACTTTTGGCATAAGCGGATATCAATATCAAATAGGATACGACCAAAATGAATTTACAGTCGTTGACCCGTTTTTTCAGGAATATGGATATGACAAACTTGTTTATGATTTTGATTTCGGTTTAGCATATAGATTCTCTGATAGATTGAAATTAGGTTTTGTAGGA
>JAMOPB010000428.1 GCA_027064945.1 Candidatus Cloacimonadota bacterium | reverse complement strand
GGAGAAAATAAGATTGTACATAAAATAAATGATATGCCAGGTGCAAATGATATAATTAAAGATGATGATATTTTAGTAATGATTGGTCCTAAAGTTAAAATAAATCAATTGATAAACGAAACTTCTGATAGGAGCTAAAAATGAATTTATCCTTTTCCGCTAAAATTCGCTGGATTATTATTTTAATTTTAGCGATTTCTATTTTACAAAATATTATTATTTTGAAATTAATCCCGGATGACTTTGATCATAAGATAGATTTGCAAAATACCATTTATATTACTTCATTTATCCAAATAGTTTTTGGTATAATTGTAATCTCTTATATTCCGATATTCTTGAAAAAAGCTTTTACGGAAATTCACCAAATTTTAAAAGATCTAAGTCAAGGAATCTACAATATTGATCTTGATTTGGAAGAATTTAAGAAAACTACTGATAAAGAATTTTACGCTATAATTGAAGTATTGGTAGATTCGGTAAAATCAATAGCAAAATTCGATTTACTGAAAAAGGAGAAAATTGTTGAACATCACAATCGAATACAAGCTATCTTAAATTTAGCTGGAGATGGTTTTCTTGTTCTAGATAGCAAAGGTGCAATTGTTTACGTGAATGATCTTCTACTGGATATATTCCCACCTTTCCAAGAAAAAACAAGTATCGTAGATTCAAATTTTAACCCGGAAATTGAAAATAACATAAAAAAATATGCTATTTCAGTTATAAAATCAGGCTCTAAACAACCATCACAAAACAATTTCTTCCCATCACTGAAAAAGCACATAACTCTAAAAAGTGCTGTGGTAAGAAATTCATCAGGATCCGTCTGTGGTGCTGTGATTGCCTTAAGTAACCTTCCAAAAAACGATGAGAAGAAAAAAGATGATAAAAAACAAGAACAAGAAGAGAATAATTAATGAAAATAATATTTAACGAAGAAAAACAAGTTCGCTTGGATAAGTATATAATTTCCTTGGAA
The DNA here is from genome assembly GCA_027064945.1 of Candidatus Cloacimonadota bacterium. Taxonomy (GTDB): domain Bacteria; phylum Cloacimonadota; class Cloacimonadia; order Cloacimonadales; family TCS61; genus DAOWES01. The sequence goes on along the minus strand of JAMOPB010000428.1, from coordinate 6,575 downwards.
CTACCGGAAATTTACTCTAGAAGTTATGTGAATAAATTGATAGATGAAAATTGTGTAATTGTGAATAATAAGATTGAAAAGAAAAGCTATAAGTTGAATCAGGGCGATGAAATAGAAGTAATTTTTCCTGAAAAGAAAAACGATTTTAGCGTGGAGCCTCAAGATTTACCAATTGAGATTATTTATGAAGATGAATATTTGGCAATTGTGAATAAACCGGCAGATATGCCTGTCCATCCGGCTCCCGGACATCCAAAATATACTTTGGTTAATGCTGTGGCTTATCATTTGCAAGGTAAATTATCTTGCGGTGCTACACAATATAGACCAGGCATAGTTCATAGATTGGATAAAGATACCACCGGACTTGTGATAATTGCTCGAGATGATAAAACGCACGCTCTTTTATCTACAATGTTTCAAAACAGAGAGATAGAAAAATATTACTTGGCAATAACCACCGGAGTGCCTAAAGAAGATTCTGCAACTATAGAAACTACTATCGGAAGAAGTACAACAGACAGAAAAAAAATGGCTGTAATTCCCGATGGGAAACGAGCTGTTACGCATTATGAAATTATAGAATATTTTGACTTCTTTTCTTTAGTGAAAGTGAAATTGGAAACAGGTAGAACTCATCAGATAAGAGTTCATTTCAGTCATATAAATTGTCCTATTTTAGGCGACCCTACTTACAGTAGCTTGAAAAGAACATTAAATGTTTTACCTGAAAATTATAAGAAAAAAGCTAAATATCTGTTGGCAAACCATCTTACAAGGCAAGCTTTACACGCTTATCAACTAAGATTTATTCATCCAATTACAAAGAAAGAAATTTTTGCAGAAGCACCAATTCCGAAAGATATGAGTTATACTTTGGATTGGTTACGGAATTATTTTGTAACTTCATAGTAAAAATTTATTTATATTAGTGATTTGAAAGAGTGTTTTATTAATTTTTCTGAAGGTAAATTATGATTATATTTTTGAAGTTTTTGGCTTTTATCATTATAAATATTGTTGTGTTGGGAATTTTACCCGTTTTGGTTTTGATAGTTTTTCTTTTCTATCCTAAGAAAGAAAAATATTTCAAGAATAGAAAAATCCCACTGACTCCGGCATTTCTTTACAGAAAGAAGAAGTTTTACTTAGATCAATTGCATCGATATTTTTATGATTATTTAAAAGATTGTAAAAGTGATAGTGATGCAACCAAAATTGCTCAGTGGGAAGATAAAGCGTTTAAAAAAGCTTATGAAAAATTGCAGTTTATCTCAGATTTTAAATGGTTGCCGGGTTTTATCAAAAATCCGGTGCATAGCTTTCTGGCAAATATTTGCTATCAATTAGTGAGTCAATTTTTTAGAAAATTAGTGCCATGGTTGATGGAAAAATATGAACTTAAACAATATATTGATCTGTTAGATACAAAATTAGATGTTGATATGCTAAGAGATTTTCTTATGCAGAAAGCTTTTAAGTATGTCATTATTTTCTTTGCAGCTATCTACGGATTGATTGGATTATTAAATGCACTTTTATTCTTAATTTTAAATTAAAAGGAAAAATATGAAAAAACTATTTACTTTGTTTGTCGTTGGAGCAAGCACAATTTGCTTAGCCCAACATTCGGTATTTGAGCTTATTGATTACGGCTTGAATAATTCACTCGAAATAAAAAGAGCTATAATCGATAATACTAATAGTTCTACACAATTAACCAATAGCTATTTGGATCTTCTTCCAAGTGGATCTGTTTCTGTTAGAAAAAATAGATCTTATGATTTGGAAGATAATACATTTGATTCCGAATCAAGTAGCCTTAGTATCAGCAAATCTATTTCACTGAATGATCCTACTTATTATAATATTAGAACGAATGAAATTTCTAATAAAAACTCAGATTTAAGCTTTGAAAATAAACGAAAACAAATTGCAGCCAATATATTTTGGAAATATGTGAATGTTTTGCAAGATAACGACAATTTGGAAATTTCTAAGAAAAATTTGGCTATCTTGAGAAGAACTTATGAGATAAGTTTAATAAACTTTGAAAATGGAAATATTACCAAATATGATCTTCAAAATGCTGAATTGAATGTTTTGAATCAGGAAATTCTAGTTGATGAATATGAAAACAGACTTAACGAATCCAGACATGAACTTTTTACCTACATTAATATGGAAGATGATAACGATGAATTGCTTGCTCCGGAAATTGGAATGGAAATCCCCCAAATTGATAATTATGAAAATAGTGATCTGAAAATTTTGGCAAATAATATTAAACGTTCAAAAATATTATTGCGTAAGCAGAGACTAAACCTATTTCCAATGCCATCATTAAATCTAAATTATTCATATGGCACCGGAACAGATGTTTTAGATTTTGATACTTATGAAGATGATCTCAGCCTTGGAATAACTCTTTCCTACAATATCTTTGATATTCCTAATCTAAGGAATAACTATATAATTTCTAAAAGAAACTTAGAATATGAAAAAATGTCCTACGAGATCGAAGAATTCGATAATCGCAAAAATATTGATTTCGCTTTGGAAAAGTTGAAAGCGTTGCAAAAAAGTTATAAGTTACAGGAGCGTAAGTTGGCTTTGGCAAAAGAAAATTATCAGAAAGCTGAAAAACAGTATGAGCTTGGTTTGATAGATCTAAACGAGCTGGAAACTTCTCGTGTAAATCTTTTTAGTGCTCAAGTTGATAAGAATAACAAATATTACGAATTTTTAAAGAAACAAGAAGAATTGAATTTGTTGATTTCAGATAAGATTTTAGAAAAATATTAAATGGAGGAGTGAATTATGAAACGGAAAGATGTAATAGTAATTTTAGCAGTGATTTTCACATTTTTTATTGTTTATACAAGATATTTCAACCCTGTTGCAGAAGCTGAAGAGATTAAAGTTCCTCAAGTTGAAGAAGCAAAAGAGATGAATAAAGAAGAAGTTATCCAAAGTTTAAATATTCAAAGACATAATTCAATTACTAACGCTGTGGAACTGGTGCAAAACGCTGTAGTAAGTGTGAATGTAGTAAAAACTGAATATGTTCGTGCGAATATGGATCCTTTTCAAAGCTTCTTCTTAAATTACTATAATAATGTATATAAGCGTAATGTGAAGAGTATCGGTTCCGGAGTGATTATCAGCGATGATGGCTATATTATTACAAATTCTCATGTAGTGGAAAATGCAACTAAAATAGTTGTGATTTTACCGGATAATAGACAATTTGAAGCAAAATTGATCGGTGCTGCCGAAAGACAAGATATTGCAGTTCTGAAAATTGAAAGTGAACATCTTCCTGTTGCTAAACTTGGCACTTCATCAGATTTAATAATCGGTGAGTGGGTTATTGCTTTGGGAAATCCTTATGGATTTATGATTCAAGATAGCAAACCAAGCGTTTCAGTAGGTGTTATTTCTGCTGTTGATCGTGATTTTAATGTTAATCAAGATGGGAAAATTTATCGTGAAATGATACAAACTGATGCGGCAATCAATCCCGGAAATAGTGGTGGTCCATTAGTGAATATTTACGGAAAGATAATCGGAATTAACTCTTTTATTTTTTCTGAAACAGGAAGTAATATCGGTATGGGATTTGCTATTCCAATAGATCGAGCTATGAAATTAGTAGAAGAAATTATTAAGTTTGGAAAAGTAAGAACTGTTTGGTTAGATTTCGGAGTAAGAGAGATTACGCCAAGATTAGCAAAATATCTCGGATTGCAAAGTGATGACGGAATAATTGTTACCAATATTGATAAAAATAGTCCTGCCGGAAAAGCCGGTATTAAAGCCGGTGATATAATTGTGGGAATTAATGATAATTTAATTCAAAATATTGAAGAAGCTCAAGCTGCAGTTTCTGATGTTACGGTAGGAGATTTTATTAATTTCACCATTTTGCGAGATGGGGAAGCTAAAACGATTGTAGTAAAAGCAGTTGAACAATAAAAAAATATATTGAGGAATTATGAAAAAATTATTTGTTATTTTTACCGCATTAATCTTACTTTTAAGTTTTGGTTGCGGAAACAAAAATGGTTCGGAAAAAGAAAGATTCGGAAGAGGCGGGAAAACTAAGCACGTTGTAAAACGTGGCTCGATTACTGTGAAATTAGAAGAAACAGGCGAAATTCTTCCAATTAAAGAAATTGATGTTAAATCACAGGTTAGTGGTAAAATTATCAAATTTTATGTTGAGGAAGGCGATTTCGTAAATAAAGGTGATTTGATTGCCGATATCGAACCGGACTATAACCAAGCGGAAAGAATTGCTAATGTAAAAAGCCAATTGGAATTAAGCGAAATTAGATTACGAAATGCGCGAAAAGATTATGAAGATAAGACTAAGCTGGCTGAATATATTTCTGAAAAAGAATTGTCTGATAGTGAAGATAGATTAATAGAAGCCAAACTAAATTATAATAATGCTGTTGCGCAATATGAATTGATTAAAGAGATTGAAACAGAAGACAATATTTCTAAGATGCGAGCTACTGCTAGTGGAACAATAATCAGAAAACCTGTAGAAGAAGGTGAAATTGTGGTTGCAGGTTCAGGAGCATATTCAGCAGGAACTCTAATCGTTACTTTGGCAGATCTGGAAAGAATGATTGTTTCTTCCAGCATAAATGAAGTTGATGTTTCAAAGATAAAGAAAGGGCAAACAGTTTCAATAAAATTAGATGCTTTTCCTTATGAAGAATTTAGCGGGAAAATAAGCTATATTGCTGCAATGGCGGTTAATAGCAATAATGTGAAAGTTTTCCCTATCAAAGTTGAAATTGATAATGTCGATTCAAAAATTCGCCCGGGTATGACCGCTAATATTACAATTATCGGTGAGGATAAAAGAGATATCGTAGTAGTTCCAATTCGAGCTATTTTTTCTGATGAAAATGGGCAGGATATTGTTTATCGCGTTCAAAATGATACTTTGATAACACCAAAGATGGTAAAAACCGGGATTAATAATTTCCAAGAAGTTGAAATTATGGAAGGAATCTCGGAAGGAGATACTATTTCTTTAGTTGAGAAAAAAGTAGATTTCTCTAAGGGAAAACGTAAGAAGTAGGAAGATTTTATTTTTGGAGGAATTATGATAGAAAATATTTGGAGAAAAGGTAGAGACTTTTTAGGGGTTAAATATCCGGTTATTGCCGGTGGAATGACTTGGATTAGTAATTTTGAATTGGTTAAGGCAGTAAGTGATGCGGGAGCTTTTCCTGTTTTTGCCGGTGGGAATATGCCCCCTGAAATGTTCGAAAAAGAAGTTGATAGATTAATTGAGAATATTCACAAGCCATTTGCAGTGAATCTGATTACAATTGCTCCAAATTATAAAGCTCATTTTGAGATTCTTAAAACTAAAAAAGTACCATTTGTAGTTTTTGCAGGTAATTTTCCTAAGAAAAGAGATGTGGTTGAAATGAAAGAAAGTGGTAAGAAAACAATATCTTTCGCAAGTACAGAATCTATTGCAAAAAAGCAAATTTCTTGGGGAATTGATGCTCTTATCTTGGAAGGTTCTGAAGCCGGAGGACATATTGGAAATGTATCTTTGATTGTGTTATTACAACAAGTGTTATTTAATATAAGAGATTTTCCAATTTTTGTAGCAGGTGGTATAGGAACCGGTAAAATGATGGCACATCTTTTGATGATGGGAGCTTATGGAATTCAAATGGGAACAAGATTTGTGATGAGTGAAGAATGTACAGCTCATCCTAATTTTAAGAAAGCATTTGTAAAAGCAAGAGCAAGGCAAGCGATTGCTACTCCACAATATGATAGTAAATTACCTGTTGTTGGCGTAAGAGCACTTAAAAACAAAGGTATGGAAAATTTTGGAAAACTTCAATTGGAACTTCTAACAAAGTTGCAGAACAATGAAATTACCCGAGAAAAAGCTCAATTTGAAGTTGAAAATTATTGGGTTGGTTCATTAAAAAATGCTGTGATTGATGGAGAAGTGGATGATGGCTCTCTAATGAGTGGGCAAAGCGTTGGCTTAATGGATGATATTAAGCCTATTAAAGAGATATTGGAAGATTTGAAAGAAGATGCTGAAGATGAATTGAAAAAAATTAAACTCGAGCTTGAGTGTTTCTGCTAAGTAAATAAACTATTATGAATGCTTTCTCTGGAATATATGATATCTCAGAGAAAGCATTTTTTTTGCGAACAATAAAATTACTTGCAAATAATGGAGATTATTTAACATTCTGTTCATTGTGATGGTTGCTTTTTTTAGCAGTATTAAACTGACTGTAAAGAATAGCATATTTTTTTTTGGGGAAAACAAATTTAGAAAAAAAGGAGAAAATTGCATGAAGAAAATCTTGAGTCTGATTTTATTCGTTTTGATTGTCAGTAGTGTTTATGTATCTCATCCTACCTCAAGTAATGATAATCTAGAGTTATCAAATTCAGAGATTAATACTAAAAAGATGATTTTATTGAAATAGAAATCAAAGGTAAGGTAACCAAACATATTATGGTTACCTTACCTGTTTTTATTTTGTTCTTAAGCTTTTATATCATAGATG
>JAMOPB010000427.1 GCA_027064945.1 Candidatus Cloacimonadota bacterium | reverse complement strand
TGATCAGCAATCTTTTGCATACTCTCATAACTTAAAGTGAAAGAAGCATGAAGCCCGATCATACCTTGTACAGATTTACCTTTCTGAGCATTTGCGAAACGGATATTTTCTTCTAATGATTTTTGAAAAAATTCTTCTCCATTACGATCAGAAAGTTCAAAAGCAAGAGTACCGGACACGCCGTAAGCTTCAAAAACTTCTGCCATATCAGAAAGTGCATTTTCAGTGTAGCCGGAAATATGATGATCGAAAATAGTTGTAACACCTTGGCTAATAGCATCTTTCATAGCAATAGCAGTAGAAAGAATCATATCATCTTTTTGTAGGGAATGGTCCAAAGTCCACCAGAGATTTTTCAGATTTCCCATAAAATCTTTAAATGGGACTTCACAAGGAACTCCTTTGGATAAAGTGGAATAGATGTGGTGATGTGCATTAGTTAATGCCGGGAAAATAATTTTGTTTTTTGCATTGATTATTCTATCTGCGTGGTCAAAAGGTTTTTCAAAGTAGATAACCCCGTCTTTTATGAAGAGATCAATTTTTTTAATTTCGGTAGTGTCATTTTTTGGGAAAACGACATAACCGCCTTGAATAATAAAATTCATAGCATGCTCCTTAATATTTCTATTTTAAAATTGAAATAATGTCTCACCCGTATATATAGTTTCGTTTAGAAATTTGCTAAGTCACGCCGTTCGTTTAGTATTGCAAATTTCCTCAAGTCAAAAAATTCTGTCAAATTAATTGTTTTATTTCGACTTATTATTTATCAATATAGATAAACCATAAGCACTTCAATTATAAAACGAAGTTAACATTTATATATAAAAAGTGATAGTTAACTCATTTAGAACCATAGAAATAGAAGTAAAAAAAATGGGACTGCTTTCACAATCCCATTGAATATAATTTAAAATAAAATTCTACTCTTTTCCCGGATTTGGTAAAATTATATTAGCTATGATAGCTACAAGGCCACCGGTTGTTACAGGTGAACCAAATATTTTTTGAACTACATCAGGCATTTTGCTTAAAGTTTCTGGAACCATCATCACCCCAAATCCCAATCCGAAAGCTAAAGCCATAATCATCATAGCTCTTCTGTCTATTGGATGAGAAGCTATAATCTTAATACCGGCAGCTGCTACTGTGGCAAACATTACAAGAGTTGCACCGCCTAAAACAGGTTTGGGCATTTGCTGAAAAATTCCACCGATAATAGGAAACAATCCTAAGATAACCAAAAATGCGGCTATATACATTCCCACATATCTACTGGCAACACCTGTTAATTGAATTACCCCATTATTCTGGCTGAAAGTGGTATTTGGGAAAGTGTTAAATGTAGCTGCTAATGCAGAATTCACTCCATCGCCCAATACTCCGCCTTTGATTCTTTTGATGTAAACGTCACCTTCAATAGGCTCTTTTGATACCATTGAAGTTGCAGTTAGATCACCAATAGATTCAATCGTTGTAATTAGATAAATCAATGCAATTGGTATAAACGCAGCAAAATTAAATCTAAAACCATATTTAAATGGAATAGGAATACTTACAACAGGAAGTGAACTAAGACCACTAAGATCTACTTTGCCCAAGAATAAGGCAACAATATAACCTATAAATAATCCGATTACAATTGAGCTCATACGTAAAAATTGATTTTTACTCCGATTAAACATAACTATAACGATAAGAACCAACATACCTAAACCAAGATTCTCAGGAGAACCGAATAACTCAGGTTTATTATCTAAAAGCCATTGACCTCCAGCTAAATCTGTGATACCAACTTTGATTAAACTAAGTCCGATAGTTGTAACCACAACGCCTGTAACAGTTGGTGTAATTATCTTTTTTAACAGGTGCAAAAATCTACTCAAAAACATTTCTATGAATGCACCCACAAAGCAAATAGCGAAAATAGTTCCTAAAATTTCCTCCGGACCTCCTCCGGCATTTTTAACCAAAAAACCGGCAGAAAGAATTGAGCCTAAAAAGGCAAAACTCGTTCCTTGAATACTTAGCAATCCGGAGCCAATCGGACCAATCCTTTTAATCTGAATAAAGGTCGCAACACCAGAAACAATCAATGACATACTAATTAAATATGGGACTTCAGAGCCCAAACCTAATACTCCGCCAATTACAATCGTAGGAGTAATAATTCCCACAAAAATGGCTAAAAGATGTTGCAATGCAGCAAAAATAGAATCTCTAACCGGCGGTTTGTCTTCCAATCCATAAATAATGTCATGATTCTCTTTCAAGTCATCAAATGTCTTTTGACTTTTACCTAATTTTAATTCAATAGGTTCTTGTTTCTTTTCTTTCATGAAATTTTCCTTCTTTCATTTAAATTTCATAACACACTTTTTTTAATTTAGTTGCTACCTGGTACTCCTGAGATCCATTTAAAACAGGATAAACCTTAACCCGGTTTAGAACAAAAATATTTTATCCCCTACTTTCCCTAAAATAGGAATCTCCCAAAGCTTTTGGCAGATTGGAACGTTTTCCTTTTAGAGAAATAAAGAGTAAGAACAAGATAGTAAACACATAAGGAATACTTTTTAATAAAATAATAGGAAAATCTATATTGAATTTTTGCAAAGAAAGCCCTAACTGCTCCAAAGCACCAAATAAATATGCTCCACCATAAGCAATCAATGGATTCCAATTCGCAAAAATAACTAATGCAATAGTGATCCAACCTTTACCTGCTGTAATACCTTCAACCCAAAGTTTGGAATAAGCTACAGAAAGATATGCTCCACTAATACCTATAAATACGCCACCAACTATTGTAGCAATGTATCTTACCTTTATCACATGCACACCCATAATTTCACTTGATAATGGTTCTTCACCAGTTGCTCTTAATGCTAAACCCCAGGTAGTTTTTGTGAATATATACCAAACAATAAACGGTAAGATAAATCCACAATAAACTAAAATATTGTGTTGAAATAAGATCTCACCAATCACAGGGATTTTACTTAGAACCGGGATATGAACCGGGTGGAAAGAAGTTTTTAAAGTTTTCCCAACTAAATTGATGCCAAAAAATGCACTGGCACCTTGTCCAAACATGGTAAGCGCCAAACCTGAAACCACCTGATTAGCTCTCATTGTAATAGACATAAAAGCATGGATTAAACCTAATAATCCGCCCATCATACCGGCTGCTACAATTGCAAAAAAGAGATTATTTGTATAATATGCTACTAAAAAACCAAAAAAAGCACCCATAAGCATAATACCTTCCACACCTAAATTCAAAATGCCGGAACGCTCTGTAATGATCTCCCCGATTGTTGCATATAATATTATTGTCCCACTAGCTATCGCTGTAAATAGTATTGTTACAAGATCACCCATTATTTGCTCCTTTTTATAAGTTTTAGGTTATAATTTTTAAATAATTCGCTTCCGAGTATAGCAAATAGAATCAATGATTGAATTACCACTCCGACTGCTGCGGGTAAACCCATTGCTATTTGCAAAGAATCTGCACCTTTTAATAAAACACTTAGGAAAAAAGCAAAAATCACAATCACAAATGGATTTGATCTTGCTAACCAAGCAACGATAATTCCCGTGTAACCATATCCGGGAGAAATATGTTGATGCAATTTATATTCTACTCCTATCACTTGAACAATCCCCGCTAAACCGGCCAAAGCTCCGCTACATAAAAATACACCAAACATCATCTTTTTAATATCAATTCCAGCATACTTAGCAGCTTTTAAGCTTGAGCCTGTAAGTCTTAGTTTATAACCTGTTTTAGTATAATAAATTACTAAGAACATAATTACAACTAATACTAAGGCAATTATGATTCCAAAATGAACTCGGCCAAAACCAAGTTGAGGTAATTTTGCCTGATCAGGAAATTCTGTTGTATATGGAAAATTATCTTTCCCTTTCCAAGCACCAAACAGGAAATAATCAGCAATATTCATTGCTACATAGTTTAACAATAAAGTTGAAATAACTTCATTCATTTTAAATTTTATTTTCAATAAAGCCGGGATTGCAGCCCAAAATGCACCACCAATCGCACCTAACGCCAACAATGTGAGTATCATTATCGGAGCAGGAAGAACCGGACCATACATAACATAAGCTGTAGCTGTGATAGCACCAAAATAGAGCTGCCCTTCAGCTCCAATATTCCAAATTTTACTATTTAATGCAATTGCCACTGCCAAACCTGTAAAAATCAGAGGAATAGATTTTAATAAAGTTTCAGAGATTCCATACATAGATCCAAAAGCACTGGAAAAAACTTTTCCAAAAGCTGCAAATGGATTCACCCCATTCAAAGCAATAAAAATACCGGATAGAATTAAAGCAACACCAATTGCTGCAAGCGTTATAATTAAATCTTGTTGATTGGAAACTCGTTCTCTTTGTTCTAATTTAATTTTATACATTTCCCATCTCCTTAGCAGCTTCAGCTTCACTATGACCACTCATCATAAGTCCAATTTCCTCCAACGAGTGTTTTCCATTTTCAAATATTCCGGTGAAATTTCCTTCATACATCACACCTATTCTATCGGATAACCCAAAAATTTCATCAAAATCACCTGAGATTAAAATCACTGCTTTTCCTTCATTACGTAACTTCAAGATTGACTTTCGTACAAATTCGGTAGCTCCTACATCCAATCCACGTGTAGGATAAACACAAATATAAAGGTCACAATCTCTTTCCATCTCTCTACCAATTATCAATTTCTGCAGATTACCTCCGGAAAGTAATAAACTTGGTAAATTAATCCCGGGATGTGAGATATCGTATTTTTCAATAATCTTTTCTGCATAACTCTTTAATTTTTTATTATCAAGGAACAATCCTTTCCTAAAATCATTCAGTCGGTAAACTTTCATAATCAAATTTTCCCAAACACTCCTAGATCCGGCAACACCTACATTAATCCTATCACCTGGGATGTAACTTATACCTGTGTCGATTCTTTGTAAGGGATTTAGATGCGTAACATCTTTTTGCTTGAAAAAGACTTCACCTCTTACAACTTCTCGATTTCCCGTAAGAGCATCACATAATTCAATTTGCCCATTGCCTGTAACGCCGGCAATACCAAAAACCTCACCACCTGCAACACTAAAAGAGATATTATTAACAGCTAAAACACCTTTATCTGAATTGACAAACAGATTTTTCACTTCTACAACATTAGGGATTTTCTTTGTTTCAGGTTTTTCAAAAGTAAGATTATTTTCCTTTCCAACCATCATTGATGCTAATTCCCTTGCTGTTGTATTTTTACTGCTAACCGTTGATATTTTCTTTCCTTTCCTTAGAACTGTAATTGTATCTGCTATTTGGAAAACTTCTGCCATTTTGTGAGTTATAAAAATAATACCTTTTCCTGTATTGGCAATTTTACGCAGAATTTCCATTAAATTATCTGCTTCTTGTTTTGTAAGAACTGTTGTTGGCTCATCCACAATCAATACATCTACTTCTCGCACCAACATTTTTAAAATTTCTACTTTTTGACGCACTCCAATTGGCAGCTCATTTATTATCGCATCCAAATCCAATTGGAAATTGAACTGATCCATATAAGTTTTGATCAATTTTTTCTTTTCAGCCATATTTAGAACAAATTTATTATCCGGATGACCTAAAATCAAATTTTCTAATACTGTGAGATTTCCCACCAGACTAAAACGCTGATGCACCATTCCAATACCAACTTTCAGAGCTTTACCCGGAAAATCAAAAACTATTTTTTCACCTTTATGATAGATATCTCCTTTGTCAGGATAATATACTCCGGTTAGCATATTCATTAATGTGGTCTTCCCCGCTCCATTTTCGCCCAATAAAGCGTGAATTTCTCCGGAATGTAAAACAAGATCGATATTATCATTTACGCAATTGCCAAAAAAGGATTTGCTTATTCCCTGCATCTCTACAAGAGGTGTTTTTTTATTGTTATTCAAAATAAAACTCCTAAAAAATATTTACTAGTAATAAAAAAAGCGAGGCAGAATAAAACCCTACCTCGCTAAAAAAAATATCTCTAATTCTTAGGTAATCTACCTTTCACACCTTTTACAAACCAGTCAAAACTAAGTTTTTCACCATCAGTCATTTTCACTCCTTCTTCAACCATCAATTTACCTGATTGATCATAAAGCGGACCTGCAAAGATATTATCTTCTTCCAAAACTTGTTTTTTAACACTTTCTATATGATCACGAAGGTCTTGTGGAACCTTTTCACTGAAAGGAGAAAGTCCTGTAATACCTGTTCCCATATCCCACCAAACCGGCTCATTTGTCCATGTTCCGTTATGTACTTTTGTAGCAACATCTTTATAATAAACACCCCAATGCCATACCGGAGCTGTAAGATGTGCGTTTGGTGCAAACATGCTCATATCACTATCATAACCGATAGAATATATGCCTGCTGCTTCTGCTGCTTCTTGAGGTCCGGCACTATCAGCACCTTGAGTAATCACATCACAACCATCAGCAATCATTGTATTAGCAGCTTCTTTTTCATGAACCGGATCAAACCAAGAATTTGTCCATAAAACTTGTACTTCAATGTCAGGATTTTCAGTTTGAGCACCTAAAGTAAATGCATTAATAAGTCTTACAACTTCAGGAATTGGGAATGGTGCAACATAACCGATTTTTCCTGTCTTACTCATTCTACCAGCCACAATACCAGCCAAATATTTACTTTGATACATTTTACCCATGTAGTTTGTCATATTCTCTGCTGTTTTGTAGCCTGTTGCATGCAAGAAAGTTACATCAGGATATTTCTTAGCAACTTCCAAAGTAGGATCCATATAACCGAAAGATGTTGTAAAAATAATGTTGCAACCGGATTCTGCCATTTCAGTAATCACTCTAGTAGCTTCAGCACCTTCAGGCACATTTTCAACATAAATAGATTTTTCCACAAAAGGTAACTCTTCCATAGCCAAACGACCTTCATCGTGAGACTTTGTCCAACCGGCATCACCAACAGGTCCTACATACACAAAACCTGCTTTGATTTTGTCGCTTTTCTCTGCTTTTCCACCGCAACCAGCTATAAGCATTATAGCTGCAATTAATAATAAAATCCAAAAAACTCTTTTCATCTGATCTCCCAAAAAAGTTATTAATAAAAAATTAAAAAAATACATAACCAGATTTTCGATATTAACTATTAATAAATGCACAACATTATATTTGCCAATGAATTAATACAAGCATACAAAAAAAGCAATTACGCAACTTTGATGTCAAGATATTTAAAATGTATAGATAATTATAAAACTGATTTAGCAAGAAAGCAAAAGAACAGCTTATATTCGTATATTTCACTAAATTACAATTTATTATAAACACAAAAAGCCAATAATACCACACAAATTTCTCAGTTTAAAGGAGTTCAATGAAAAATATATATTGAATAATTATTTTTCTTCACTTTTCACTGTTTACGCTGTTTTCATGAAGTTGGTTTAAAAAAGCAGGCTCATGCTATTTTTACATTGTAGCGCAACTTGCTTAGTTGCGGAAAAACAAGCTGGCAGCTTGTTCTACTT
>JAMOPB010000426.1 GCA_027064945.1 Candidatus Cloacimonadota bacterium | reverse complement strand
TTCCGGATTTTACCATGGATTATTGAATGAAGATAATTATACATTTGGAACTGCTTTGTTGCGTAGTAAATACGAACTTTATGATAACTTCCCAAACCAACGCGAAATCGGACAAGATGCTGAATTCTATTTTAATGTATATAATATTTTAGGAGATCCGTCATTAGTGATGAGAACTCGAATTCCGGATGCAATTAATGCAACTGTGGCAAATGAAATTAGTTCAGGAACAAATTTCCTGGAAATTTCTGCTGATAATATTGCAGGCGGTATAATCTCTGCAATGAAAGATGGAAATATAATTAGTAGAAAAATTTTAGAATCGGATAATGAAATCATCTATTTTGATCCTCAAACTGAAGGAGAAATAGAAATTACAATTACAAAACCTAATCGAATTCCATTTATCCAAACTGTAAATGTGGTAAATAGTGCAATTGATTTGGGAATAAGCAATCTTTCTACATCAGATGTAATTGCAGGAGCACAAGTTGAGCTATTTATAGAAGTTACAAATTACGGAACAGATGAAGCTTCCAATATTACGGCAGATCTTACAAGTAATGATGGAATGGTGACAATTGATTCCGGTAGTGGAAATTTTGGCTCTATCGCAGGTGGGGCAAGCGCAACTGCTGAGTTCTCTTTTACTGTCGATCCTACTTGTCTTGATTCAGAATCTTTATCATTTACACTGACAATGTCAAATGGAGATGTGAACAAATTTGAATTGATTAATAGTAGTATTTTGTTTGAGATAACAGGAGTAGATATTCCGGGAGGTGGAGTATTATGTCCCGGTGATACTGAAGAAGTGGAGATCACAGTTAAAAATATTGGTAATATCAATGTGGAAGGTTTAACAGCTGTTGCAATTGCAATGAGTGATGCAATTATTACATCAGAAACTTTGATGGAATTTGGAGATGTTGATATTAATGGCACAGCAACTGCAACTTTAGGGATATCTGTTGCTGATGATTGCTTTAATGGAAGAATGGTATCTATTCAATTAAATTTTGAAGATAACGAAAATCAGACATGCTCAGCAATTTATACTACAGAAATAGGAAATGTCCAAATTACTGATCCTACAGGAGCAGATGCTTATGGATATTATGCTTATGATAATAATGATGTAGATAACGAAGGAAATCCTTTTGAACAAACTCCTGTTTATGAATGGCACACAGTCGATCCTAACGATGGAGGAGATGGAGAAGTATTATTAATGGGTGATGATGATACTGAAATATTGAATTTGCCTTTTACTTTCCAATACTATGGAAGAAATGAAGATGTAATCTCGATCTGTACAAATGGTTGGATTGCTTTTGAAGAAACAGAAGTGAATGATTTTACTAATTGGAATATTCCTGCAGCTTTAGGACCTTACGGAATGGTTGCTGCATATTGGGATGACATTGTTGGTGATCTTCTAATTCCTGATGATAATATTCATGCTGATGTAAGAATCAGTTATAAATATTTTGCTGATGAAAATGCATTTGTAATGCAATGGAATGATGCTTTTAATAGTGATAATGACACTTCGGTTGTCCAATTTGAGATAGTTCTTTATGATCCTGCTGTACACACTACTGAAACAGGTGATGGGATTATTCAAATAAATTATCATACAATTGATAATCCTGATATGGATGGAAATTTCGCAACAGTGGGAATTGAAAACCATGATCAAACAGTTGGACTTGCCTATACTTATGCTAATTTTTATGCTGCAAGCGCTTCTCCATTAACAGCCGGTTTGGCTATCAGATTTACTACTGAATCTCCGGATAATTATCTTGCTGCTGATGAGGATGAGATTTCTCAGCTTGGAATGAAACTTATGGGTAACTATCCAAATCCGTTTAACCCTACAACTTCTATAAACTTCTCATTAAACGAAAATGATCAAAATGTAAGCTTAACTGTTTACAATGCAAAAGGTCAATTAGTGAAGAAATTATTAGATGAAAAATTAGCAGCCGGAAATCATAGTATCGTTTGGAACGGAGATGATGCTGACGGAGCTAATGTAAGTAGCGGGGTTTATTTCTATAAATTATCAAATGATAATGGGAAAACACTTAGTGGGAAATGCCTGTTATTGAAATAATTGAAAAAGATAAATTTGTTTTTTATAATCTTCGGTAAGCTCTATGATTAGAGCTTACCGAAATTGTAAAAGCTTAAAATATCGTAAGAAAAAAAATTATGAGGTAAAATGTATAGTTTAGTTATTGGATTGTTAATTTTAATTATTATCTGGATTATTGAGTATCATAATCACCAATATTGGCGTAACAAGATACCAATGATAATCCATGTGAATGGAACTAGAGGCAAGTCTAGTGTAACACGTTTGTTAGCAGCTGGCTTACGTGCAGGTGGCAAGAAAGTTATGGCGAAAACTACAGGTTCAGCTCCGGTAATAATCTTTGAAGATGGATCTGAAACACCGATCGTTCGCCATTTTGGTGCTAACATTAAAGAGCAATTAAAAATTATTAAATTTTGTGCCAAAAGAGATATTGATATTTTGGTTTTGGAATGCATGGCAGTAACTCCGGAATATCAATGGGTTACAGAAAAAAAGATGGTTCGTTCACAAATAGGCGTAATCACAAATACTCGTTTAGACCATTTAGATGTGATGGGACCGGGATTAAGAAATTGCACTCTTTCATTGTGCAATTCTCTTCCACAAAATGGTGTAGCATTTACTGCAGAATGGAAAATGTTTCCTCTTATGGAAAAAGAAGCGGGAAAGCTTCATACAAAGCTAAATTTTTCAGACGGATCAAAAGTTCCTGATGAATTTATGCGTGGTTTTACACATATCGAGCATAAAGATAATGTAGCATTAAGTTTGGATGTATGCGAATATTGTAATGTAGATAGAAATGCTGCTTTGCAAGAGATGTATAAAGCTATTCCTGATATTGGAGCAGCTGAGATTTTTGAAGTAAAGAGAGGTGATAAAAAAATATTTTTCGTTCACTCATTTGCAGCAAATGATCCCGAATCAACTGAGTTTTTGATAAATTATGTAAAACAAATTCATTCCTATGTAGATAATGTGTCTGTTGTTTTGAACACAAGAGAAGATAGAATTTATCGTTCAAAACAATTAATAGATATGTGCGTTGATCTTGACCATGATGAACTATTTTTAGTAGGACAACAGACTCAATCAATGTTTTCTTATGCACTAAGTCGTAATATTCCAAAAAATAAAGTGCATGATTGTGGATGGGTGAGTGGAACAGAATTAATCGATGCAGTTAGTAAAATGAATGCGAAAGAAATATTACTCTTTGGTGTAGGAAATATCGGTGGAAACGGCGGAATCATCGTAGATTATTTTAGAGAAAGGAACGGAAAAAATGTTTGAAGTAGCAATAGGATTAGGTGTAATAATTAGTCTTTTTTTCTTAGAGACATTCGGCGCAGCAGCCGGTGGAATTGTGGTTTCAGGATATATTGCGATGTTTTTGCATCAGCCACTAACTATCTTAGCCACATTATCAATTAGTTTCATAGTTTTTGGAATTGTTAAATTATTGGGAAAAGTGATGTTTATCTATGGTCGTAGAAGAATGGTAATTACTGTGCTTCTTGGATTTATTTTAGGTTGGTATGCTGATACATACGGATTATTTTCCAATATGAGTTCAATCTATTCTGTAAATGTGATCGGATTTATCATTCCGGGTCTTATAGCCAATGCGATGGAAAAACAAGGAATTATCAAAACACTATCTGTAATGACAGTTGCAGCAGTTTTGGTTCGCCTTATTTTGGTTATCATCTTTGGCGGTGAAGTAATAGGATAAGGGAGAAATAGATGTTTATACCAAGTGCAAAATCAAAGTTAAGTTTAATAATATTATCTGTTGTTTCAATTTTACTCTTTATTTGGGTAGAAAATAGTACGACTTATGTTAAAGAAGATTATTTTGAATTAAAATTAGAAGCTGCTAAGCTGATGCAAAAAGCAGAAGAGATAATCAAAGAAAATAGAATAGAAAACGGTGTTTTTATAGATGACCTTAATGATCCAAACGAAACTGCTTTAATTGGAGATCGTGAATCTTTGATTATCACGGATCGTGGTAATCTTACATCTAAATTAACCTCATTGAATCCTAATATGGCAGCTGTGATTGTGGATTTATTTAAGCAAGCAGAATTGAAAGAAGGCGACAAAGTGGCTGTGAGCATGACTGGTTCTTTTCCCGGAATCAACCTTGCTGTCTATAGTGCTGCAAAAGTAATGGGCTTAGATTTAAAAGTTGTTTCATCAGTAGGTGCTTCAATGTTTGGAGCTACTGACCCTGAATTTACTTGGTTGGATATGGAAAGATTGCTTTATGAAAAAGGTGTTTTCCCATATCGCAGTTACGCAGCTTCAATTGGTGGTGGAAGAGATTTAGGACGCGGATTAAATAGAAAAGGACGCGATCTTATCTTAGCTGCTATTGAACGAAACAACGTGAAATTGATAAAAGGAAATAGCTTGGAAACAAACATAGCTAAGAAGAAAGAAATTTTAGATTCACAATTAGATGATGAAAATTACAAACTTTATATCAATATTGGTGGCGGATTATCCAGTTTGGGAACTTCCTTAAATGGACAATTAGTTAAACCGGGTTTACATCGTTATCTTAAATTAAAGAATATTCCGATAAAAGGTACAATGTTCTTATATGCAGAAGATGGTGTATCAGTATTGCATCTTTTGGATATTATCAATATTGCTTCAAAATATGAACTTCCAGTTGCTCCTGAACCATTGCCACAAGCCGGTATGGGAAGAGTTTTCGAAGCTGAAAGATATAATGTGATGATAGCTTCAATAGCTTTGTTTATCCTAATTGTGCTAATTGCTATCGTTTTATTGTATGATCACCGTGCTGTTAGAATCGAAAAAGATGAGATAAATATTTAGGATTTCTTATGAAATATATGCAAAATTTGACAGTTATAAATCGGAAAAATCTAATAATGATTTTTCTATTACTTGTGATGAATTCAATTCTATTTGCATCACGCATTGATTTGCTTGATGAAGATAAAGTGTATCCGCTTCTAAATAGAAATACAAACAAGATTATTAACTATTATCAACTTCTTCCGGGAGAAACAATGCGTGCTAAAACTTTTGAAGTGGATAGTTTGAAAATATACAGCCGTTTGGTTCTAAACAGTAAAAAAGAAGAAGAATATTCTTATAAAATATTAGTTAATAATGAACCGCACAATGTTACCAGATTAGCTAAAAAAAGTAGAACAACTCGTGGCTTAAATGGAGATGAAATTTCAAGTTATAATCTTTTTAAAACTTATATCGATTCAGATAATAGCGATGTTGTTATTACAAACAGTTCTCAAAATAAGATTCTGTTTAAAATCTCAGGGAATAATGTAATCTCAGATCATCGAGTAATTGATTATATTCGCTATACTCCGCAAGAATATGGGGAAGAGCGTGTAGTTATGCTAAAAGATACACCATATACATATTATGGAGATTCCAATGGTTTTATTAAACTGGTTTTGGAAGGACCAATCGTTCTGAAAATAATGAGTCGTGTCGTTTTTTCCAGAAATTATGTGAACACGAAAAAATATCGTTTTATGGTATATGATAATGATAAGCTGATAGGCGAATATGAAGAGAAAGCCTATAAATCTAATAGTGCGTATTTGAAGGATGAAGAAGAGAAAATGCTTTCAACCGGAGATGCAAATATTCTTAAATTAGATAGAGGTATTCATAATCTTAGGATTGAAAATCGAGACAAACATTTAGATGTAATTTTCCGATTTTATATCAGTAAATCTTCCGTAAAAGTGGAGGAATAATGAGAAAAATATTTATCTCCTTTCTTGTGCTAAGTTGCTTTGGCTTTGTTTTTGCAATGGATATTACTACAAATATTAGCTTGGAAGGTTTTTATTCCAGCAATATTCTAAGTCTATCCGATAGAGATTATCAACGCTATTTGGATGGAGAAATTGGAAGCCATTACGATATTGAATCGGCTGATGATTTTGTTACAAATTTATCTGTGGATCTTAGAACAAAACATAAACTTTTGGGACACACAAATATATTCAATCTGAAATTCGATTATGATTTGTATTCTTTGAACAAAGTTTTTGATAATTTTGATTTCACGATGGACACAAAATATTATTTTAACAGATATTTTGATGTTACATTGGGCTATAGTTGGTCTCCTGAAATTTACGTGAATAATTACACTAGCGTTTGGGATAATGAAAGACACCAATATACTTATAGTAAGAATGATTATTTTACAACCATAAATTGGGATCTAAACAATAAATTATCAATTCGCTATAACGCTAAATATTCCCAACAATTTTATAATGAGTATTTTACGGAATATGATTCTGACGTGATTGAAAATGGAATAAGTTTGTTAGGAAGATTTGAAAAGTTTAATATTACACTTGGTTACGCATATAAATTATCCGAAGCTTCTGCTGAAGATGCTTTTGACGGATTTGATTTTTCCGGAGTTATCAAAGATGGAAGTTATGATTCCAATAAGTATAAATTTGCTTTAACTTTTCCTTCATTTTTCCAAATAGCAGGAAAAGATGTAAAACTGCACACTTCAGTTCTTTGGGAAGAACGTTTTTTTTCTAGTGATTTTGTAGATGACATCTATCACTATGGAAGAGAAGCAGAAAGATTATCCGCTAAGGCTTATTTGAAGTATGGTTTGACTAATTCAACAGGTTTAAAAGTTTTTGGAAAATTCCAAAACCGTAATACAGATTCTGTTTATAGTAATGTTGCGGATGAAAAAACTTATGATGCCTACCAAGTGGGTTTAAGTTTAGATATTAAAATGAAATAAATGATAACACCGTATCATAAAAACATGATATGTTGTTAATTTTTTAGTCGGAAACAAAAGAGGATAGAAAATGCAAAATAATGATTTATTAAGAAGAATCAGATTTATTTTTGATTATAGTGATTATGAGATGTTAGAGATTTTTGAATTAGCTCAAATGCCGGTTACAAGATCTCAAATAAGTGACTGGTTAAAACGTGAAGATGATCCTGAATTTAAAATAATTACTGATTCAGAGATGGCATCTTTCTTAAATGGATTGATAAATAAAAATCGTGGCAAGAAAGATGGAGAGCAGCCTGAGCCGGAAACAAGACTTACAAATAATATCATTTTTAAGAAACTTAAAATTGCTTTGGATCTTAAGAGTGATGACATTTTGGAAATTCTAAAATTAGCTAATTTCAAGTTAGGAAAATCGGAGTTAAGTGCATTTTTTAGAAGAAATTCCAGTCGCCAATATCGAGTATGTCAAGACCAAGTTTTAAGAAATTTCCTTATGGGATTACAAAAAAAATACCGTGTAGTTGGAGATCAATAATAAGTTATGAAAAATTCACATGAACATGCAATTTTGGGATTTTTTATCTTTTTAGGCTTAATCGGTTTGGGTGCTATTGTTGCAAATACAGCGCTGAAAGTAAAAGAGATGGAGCGTGTTGTAACCGTTAAGGGTTTAGCTGAAAGAGAAGTAGCAGCAGATATTGCAATCTGGCCGA
>JAMOPB010000425.1 GCA_027064945.1 Candidatus Cloacimonadota bacterium | reverse complement strand
ATGGCAAAAATATTCGTTTCTCATCAGGTGGAAGACACGACACAATAATCATTCCTCGCCTCATTCCTACAGCAAAAGCAATGGTGAAACTTGTATTAGCCGATGCAATTAGCCATCAAAAATTAATTTCTAATCAAAATCTAAATATAAATGATTTTCGAGAAGCATTTGATAAAATTGATGAAGACATTCTTCTTGCTTTACACCGTAGAAAAGAACTTTCCAAACAAATTGGAAAATGGAAAAAGCAACAAAACATCCAAATTGAAGATAAAGAAAGAGAACTGAGATTATTTAAAGATCTTCTTGAAAAATCCAAAATATTAGGAGTTGATAGCCAAATGGTTAAGCAAATTTGGGAAATAATAATTAAGGATAGTAAACAACAACAATGATAATTTATTCAATACCCGTTAAATCAATTAAACAAAAGTACAAACTCCCCGAGCTATGCGATTTTGCCGAATTACGCTTGGATTACTTAGAAAATCCAACAAGTTTCGAATTATCTAATCTTAATGATAAGACTATTATTACGATAAGAGATATCAACGAAGGCGGTAAAAATTTCTGCACATTAGAAAATAAAATTTCTTATTATCAAAAAGCTGTTTCTTCATCTAATTGTTTAGTAGATCTGGAAATAAAAAATTACACTACCAAAATTCCTACTGAAAATCTGATAATTTCTTATCATAATTTTAATGAAATTTTCGACCATAATGAATTAAAAAAAATTATTTTAGATTCAAATCTACTTTCAGCGAAATACCTTAAAATTGCAGTAAATATCATCTCTTACAATCAATTCCTGATTTTAGAAGAGCTTGTTTCATTATCCAATAAACCTGTAATTTTGGTTGGAATGGGTAAATTAGGAAAATTGTCCCGTTTACTTTACAAACATCTTGGTTCTGTTGCCACTTATATTGCAGATGCTGAAAATAAAACAGCTAGCGGACAACTTTCTACCAAAGAAGCAAAACTTTTTAACTTAAATAAAATATCTTCCCAAACACAAATAGGTGGTCTTATCGGAGGCAAACAAGTTTATCATTCTTTAGGATTAACTTTTTATAATAATTACTTTGATAAGCATAATTTAAACTCTGCCTATTTCCCATTTGAAGTGGATAATTTTGATGATTTCTGGTTTTGGTTAAATAAAACTAAAACCACTTTTTACGGTTTTTCCATCACAATGCCTCATAAATCGGAAGTTTCTAAACGTCTTGGATTTTCATCAAAATTCCAAGTTCATAATCTTTATATCCCATCCCAAAAAAAATTATTAAATACAGATATGCTAGCTTTCGGTTCTGCTCTTGATTATCTTAATATAAGCCAAAACGATAAAATTATGATTGTGGGAACAGGCAATACAGCCGAAACTGCACTTTATGCGCTACAAGGATTTCACAATGTAATTATTTGCGGACGAAACAGAAAATCCGGCGAATTTCTATCAAAAAAATATTCTCGCAAATTTCACCATTTATCTGATAAAATCGAACAAATTGACCTCTTGATTAATTGCACTTCTTTAGGCTTACAAAATGAAGATTTTTGGTCTGAGACAAAACTGAACAAAAAAGAGAAAGCCTTTTCAAAGATAAAAGTAATTGACTTACCATACGCAAAAAAAATAAGTTCTCTAATTACTCACTGTCAAAAAAAAGGATTTAAATACACTGATGGTGAAATGTTTTGGAAATGGCAAGCAGAAAGGCAATTAACCGAATTTTGCCAAGCAATTAATGCAAAGGAGAAAAATCATGCAATTTAACCCAGTTGAACTGATTATAAAAAAAAGAGAAGGTAAAGAATTAACACGAGAAGAAATTAGATTTTTTATAGGTAATTATCTTAAAGGCAATATTCCTGAATATCAAATGTCTTCACTACTAATGGCAATTTTCTTTGCTGAAATGAATCCAAAAGAGATTCAGACACTTACCGAGATTTATATCGAATCCGGTGCAAGTATTAAGTTTGATAAAAGCCTAAAAACTGTTGATAAACATTCCACAGGCGGAGTAGGTGACAAAATAACAATCCCCCTTGCTCCAATTGTAGCCGCTTGTGGTGCAAAAATTCCAATGATTTCCGGTAGAGGTCTTGGTCACACAGGTGGAACATTAGATAAATTAGAATCTATTCCCGGTCTTAGAACAAATTTCTCCGAAGCTGAATTCCGTAAATTTATTGAGAAAGCTAATTTTTCAATCATCAGCCAATCGCAAGCACTTGTTCCTGCTGATAAAAATATCTATGCCTTGCGAGATGTTACCGGAACAGTGGAAAGTTTACCACTTATCACTGCCAGTATAATGAGTAAAAAAATTGCAGAAGGTGCGCAAAACTTGGTAATTGATCTAAAAGTAGGAAGCGGAGCTTTTATCAAAACAATGGAAAAAGCCGAAAGATTAGGAAAATTATTGGCAACTACAGGTCAAAATCTTGGTCAGAATGTTACAGTAGTTTTTTCAGATATGAATTCTCCTTTAGGAAATTATATAGGAAATGCTTTAGAAGTTAAAGAGTCTATTGAATATTTACAAGGCAAACGTGTTAAAGATATTCACCTTCTTACAAAAACATTAGCTATAGAGATGCTTCTACTTAGCGATATCTGCTCTGATAAAGTTACTGCCGGCAAAATGGTAGAGCAAGTTATCGATGATGGTTCCGCCTTGGAATATTTCAGAAAATTCATAATAAATCAAGGTGGCGATCCAAGAGTATGCGATGATGTAAATCTTCTTCCTCAAGCAAAATACACTATTCCTATTATCGCAACAAAAAGCGGTTGGATAAAGCAAATTGATAGCCAAAGCATTGGATTCGCTTTAATCGGTGTTGGTGCAGGACGCAAAACTTTAGATTCCAAATTGGATTACTCATCAGGTGCATTCTTACCTGTGAAAATAGGCTCAAAAATCAATGCTGGCGATGAAATAGGACAGATTTTCTGCAACGATGAAGAAGCAGGTAAAGAAGTAGTAAATAAATTTCTGGATTCAATTCATATCTCGGAAAAAGAAATCACTGAAAAGCAGCTAATTATAAAGATTGTAGATAATTGGAATTAAATTCAAGGTTATAAAATCTTGACACAACCAAGGTGCAAAATAAGTTGTCTTTCTCAAAGATATTTTTGTATTTTTGTGTATAAAAAAATTAATCATAAAACAAATGAGATAAAGGAGATATAAAATGGCAGTACCAAAGAGAAAAACTTCTAAATCTAGAAGAGATAAAAGAAGAACACATTATAAAGCAGTGATGCCAGCCATTGCAAAATGCTCAAATTGTGGCGAAGCAGTAAGACCTCATAATATTTGTGCTAAATGCGGACACTATAACGGCAAACAAGTTATAGAGATCGAAGACTAGTAAAATGCGTATTGCTATAGATGCATACGGTAGTGATAATGCACCTTTCCCTGAAGTGGAAGGTGCAATTATTGCTATTAATGAGCAACTTTGTGATAAAATCTATTTAGT
This sequence comes from Candidatus Cloacimonadota bacterium, assembly GCA_027064945.1. Lineage (GTDB taxonomy): Bacteria > Cloacimonadota > Cloacimonadia > Cloacimonadales > TCS61 > DAOWES01. The sequence goes on along the minus strand of JAMOPB010000425.1, from coordinate 4,212 downwards.
AGGTGAGCCGAACGAATTGAAGGAAGAACTTGCTAAATATTATTATGACAAAGAAAAAATTGAAATTGTACCTGCTTCCGAACGAATCACAATGGACGACAAACCTGCATCAATCGTAAAGAAGAAAAAAGATTCTTCTTTAGTCGTAGCTGTGAAATTGCATAAAGAAGGTATTGTTGATGGTGTTGTTTCAGCAGGAAACACTGGTGCAGTTATGGCTGCCTCCCTTTTCACTTACGGTCGAATCAAAAACGTACTAAGACCCGCTATAGCTATCACTCTCCCTACCCAAAAAGAACCAGAGATAATCTTAGACGTTGGAGCAAATGTAGATTGCAACGATGAACATCTATTGCAATTTGCCAAATTAGGAAGCCTTTATTCTAAATTTTTCTTTGGGGTTGATAATCCTAAAGTTGCACTTTTAAATATTGGTGAAGAAAGCTCCAAAGGTAACGACCTATCTAAAACTGCTTATAAAAAACTATCAAAATACGAAGATATAAATTTTGTTGGAAATATAGAAGGCAAAGCTATACTAAAAGGCGACGTTGATGTTGTTGTTTGCGATGGCTTTGTAGGAAATGTAATGCTGAAAACCATTGAAGGTGCAGCAATTAGCATTTTCACTATGCTCAAAGAGCAATTGAAAAGAAATTGGTTAGTCAAATTAGGAGCTCTTCTTTCTCTTCCTGCATTTACTTTTCTTAAGAAGAAATTAGATCACTCCGAATATGGCGGCGCATTGTTGGTTGGGCTTGATGGAATCACTATTATTTCACACGGAAGTTCAAATGCCAAAGCTATTAAAAATGCTGTTAGAGTTTCTGTAAAAATAGCAGAATCCGGCTTTATCCAACATGCAAAAGAATATTTTGAGGAACTTTAATTTATGGTAAATCGTTATTATGCCAAAATCTCAGGAACAGGTCATTATGTTCCTGAAAAAGTTTTAAACAACTTTGACTTAGAAAAAATTGTAGATACAAATGACGAATGGATTCGAACTAGAACGGGTATGTTTGAACGACGTATTGCTGCTCCGGATCAAGCAGCATCCGATTTAGCATACGAAGCTTCATTAAAAGCTTTGGAAAGTGCTAACTTACGCGCTAAAGATATTGATTTAGTTATTGTTGGGACAATTTCAGGTGATCATGCCTTCCCATCAACAGCATGCCTTGTGTCAAAAAAATTGGGGATAAAAAATGTTCCCGCATTTGATGTCTCTGCCGGTTGCCCCGGTTGGATTTATGCTTCCAATATTGCACTACAATTTGTAGAAAACGGTACATCGAAAAATGTTTTAGTCATTGGAGTAGAAGTACTTACCAGAATCGTAAATTATGAAGACAGGAATACTTGCGTTTTGTTCGGTGATGGCGCAGGTGCTACTATTATGTCTCGTGCTGAACCAAAAGATATTAGCCGTGTAATTGATAGCGATATTTCAGCTGATGGACATTATAGCGATTTATTAATTCAACCTGCAGGTGGATCTAAAATGCCTGCAACAGAGCAAACCGTAAAAGATAAATTACACACAATTCATATGGAAGGAAATAAGGTTTTCAAATTAGCTGTAAAATCTATGTATTCTTCTTGTGATTTGTTATTGAAACGCAATAATCTTGATGTTAAATCTATTGATTGGCTTCTTACTCATCAAGCAAATCTAAGAATTATTGATGCTTTAGGAAAAAAAATGAAAATAGATAAAGACAAAGTAATCATTAATATAGAAAAATATGCTAACACTTCAGCAGCGACAATTCCTATTGCTTTAGATGAAGCAATTAGAAGTGGTAAAATTCGCAAAGGTGATATTGTGTTAATGTCATCTTTCGGTGCCGGATTAACTTCAGGAAGTCTGCTGATTCGATATTAAGGAGCATTATTTATGAATAACCTTAAAATTGCATTTTTGTTCCCGGGACAGGGAGCTCAATATGTTTCGATGGGACTTGATTTTATAGAACAAGATCCGGAATTAAAAAAAATTCTTACCGATTTTGATTCAAAAAATAACACAAACCTCTTTGAAATCATGAAAAACGGTCCTGAAGAAAAATTAAAAGAAACCCGCTTTACTCAACCGGCAATATTATTCCATAGCATTGCAGCAATGAAAACATTACAAAACAAAATTGATATTAAACCCGATTTTGTTGCCGGACATTCTTTAGGAGAATTCTCTGCCCTTGTAGCCAATGGTGTGTTAGATTTTCCAGATGCTCTATATTTAGTTCATAAGCGTGGCGAGTATATGATCAAAGCAAATGATGGGTCAGAATTTGCCATGGCAGCTATTATTGGTGCTAGCAAGGAAGTAATTAAGGAAAAATGTGAATTAGCTTCTGAAGCCGGAATTGTAGTTCCTGCGAATTTCAATACTCCGGTACAAACTGTAATTTCCGGTTCAAAAGCCGGAGTTGAGAAAGCTTGTGAATTACTTTCAGAAGCAGGCGCAAAACGCATTGTTCCATTAGTTGTCGGTGGTCCTTTCCATTCCCCTATGATCTCTAAAGCAAGCGAATGGCTTACCAAGGAAATGAATAATATTCATTTTAACTCGACAACTATTCCCGTTGTTTCAAATGTTGATGCTAAACCAGCTACCGATCCGGAAAAGATAAAACAAAACTTGGCAGAACAAGTTACATCTTCCGTTCTTTGGGTAGATTGCGTTGAATATATGATAAATCAAGGAGTGAATCTTTTTATAGAGTTTGGTCCACAAAAAGTTTTATCAGGTATGATGCGTAAGATTGATAAAAAAGCAAAAATTTTAAATATTGATAAAATTACTGACGTACAGAAAGTAATTAATTATGTAAATGAGCAGGTATAATTATGAAAAGACTAGAAGATAAGATAGCTATTATTACAGGGTCAGCACGTGGCATTGGATTTGGTATTGCAGAAAAATATGCCAAAGAAGGTGCACATGTTATAATCATTGACCTATTTGCCGAAGGCGTGGAAACTGCTGTAGCAAAATTAAAAGAAAACGGTTTTTCTGCAGAAGGTTTTGCAGCCGATGTTTCAAACTCAGAACAAATTGCTGAAATTTTCAAAGAAATTTTCAATACTCATAAGAAGATTGACATTTTAGTGAATAACGCAGGAATTACTCGAGACGGTTTGTTAATGAAAATGAAAGAGTCTGATTGGGACATGGTGATGAATGTAAATCTAAAAGGAACTTTCATTTGCACACAAAAAGTTTGTCGTTATATGATGAAAAAACGTGTTGGCGCAATAATCAATATTGCAAGTGTTATCGGTTTAATGGGAAATGCCGGACAAGCTAATTATGCAGCCTCAAAAGGTGGAATAATTGCATTCACAAAATCTGCAGCTAAAGAATTTGCTTCCAGAAATATTCGAGTAAATGCAGTAGCACCAGGTTTTATTGAAACTGAAATGACTAAAAAATTACCGGAAGATGTTGTTGAAGGATATGCTAAGGCAATTCCTTTAAACAAGATGGGATCAATAGAAAATATTGCTGATTGTTGTGTTTTCTTAGCATCTGACGAATCTAGTTATATCACCGGTCAAACTATTCAGGTTGACGGCGGGTTAATAATGTAAAAAAGTAATCCAAAAAAAGTTTGGGTTGTTAGAATAAGGAAAAAAAGAAAAAATCCAGGAGGATACAATGGATATCAAAACTAAAGTAATCGAAATTATTGTTGAAGAATTAGGTGTTGAAGCTAGTGAAGTAACAGAAGAAGCTTCTTTTATTGAAGATCTTGGTGCAGACTCTCTTGATACAGTTGAACTTATCATGAAGTTTGAAGAAGAATTTGATATTGATATCGCTGATGACGATGCTGAAAAACTTACTACAGTAGGGAAAGTCATCGAATATTTAGAAGCAAACGTTAACTAATTAGGAATTCGTATGAATTGGTGGAGTTGAAATTCTTTTTTTTGGCTCCACCTTCTTCTTTGTTTAACTAATAACTTTTTCAAAAAAAAATTAAAGAGGATAACAATGAGTAAAAGACGAGTTGTAATCACAGGATTAGGGACTATTAATGCAATAGGAAATAATGTAGAAGATACATGGAATAATCTTGTTGCTGGTAAATCCGGTATTTCTAAGATTACTAAAATTGAAAATATAGAATCTTACAGCAGCCAGATTGGTGGTGAGATTAAAAATTTTGATCCGAAAGAACATTTTGATCGCAAGAAGATCAA
>JAMOPB010000424.1 GCA_027064945.1 Candidatus Cloacimonadota bacterium | reverse complement strand
CCAATTTCTAATTTCAAAATCTAACTCAATTGATGAAAATTTATTTAAGGAAATTCTAAGAAAAGTAACTTGTGAAATAAAAATCATCGAAGGTGATAACTATGAAATGATGCATTATTGTGATTTACTTAGTGTAACAAGTGGAACTGCTACATTAGAAACTGCTTATGCTGAAACTCCTTTTGTGATAGTTTATAAAACAGCCCCGATTTCATATTTTATTGGAAAGAATGTAATAAAAATTTCTCGAATAGGATTACCAAATATTATTTTAGATGAAGATCTGTTGCCGGAGCTTATTCAAAAGAATGCAGAAGGTGAAATTATAGCTCAAAAACTATTAGAGATTTGGGAAAATAAAAAGTTATTTGACTCAATAAAAGCAAAATTAAAAAAGATTCATCGAATTTTAGGAAAGAAATCAGCTTCGGCAACTTGTGCCGAGATTGTTTTTAAGTTGATAGGAGATTAGATGACAAAAAGGAAGAAGAGTGCTTGGCAGCAGAAAACGATATTTTTTTTGGAAAAATATTTAGCAGCTGGATTTGTTCTTTTGCTTGGCGCTACTTACAAATATAGATTGATAGGTAAAAAACCGGAAGGAAATGTAATTTTCGCATTTTGGCATCGAGATATACTTCCTCTTTTTTATTTACATCGTTTTTCTAAATTTGTTGTATTAATCTCATCTTCCAAAGATGGAGAGTTTATTGCCGGTCCGGCTGAAGTTTTAGGCTACCAGACAGCACGTGGTTCTTCTACTCGTGGAGGGAGTTCCGCTTTGAAAAAAATGATAAAATTATCAAGAAATTATACTGTAGCTATTACTCCTGATGGTCCGAAAGGTCCTATTTATGAAGTTAAAGAAGGTGTGATACATCTTGCACTAATTACCAAAAAACCTCTTGTTCCTCTCACTGTAAGAGTGAATAGAGAAAAAGTTTTGAATTCATGGGATAAATTTAGGATTCCAAAATTATTTAGTAAGATTGAGGTAGTTTATGGAGATCCAATCTTTGTTCAAAGTAAAGATGAAATTGATAGGAAAAGAATTCAATTACAAGAAATATTATTAAAACAAAATAAAAAATAGTGAGGTTATTATGAAATTATCAAATCGCGCAAAAGAAATTCAGGCATCGCCAATCAGAAAGTTGATGCCCTTTGCCAATAAGGCGAAAGAACAAGGAACTAATATCTATCATTTGAATATTGGACAACCTGATATTGAAACTCCGGAAGAGATGAGAAACGTTTATAAGAAATATGAAGATAAAATATTGGCTTATGGCCCCTCTCAAGGTTTGGAAGTTTATCGTAAAAATTTGGTAAGATATTATAACAGGCACAATATCAATTTGGATATAAATGACATCATTGTTACCACTGCCGGCTCTGAAGCATTGGTTTTTGCTTTGCTTGTAGCTTGTAATCCTGGTGATGAAGTGATTGTACCGGAACCATTTTATACAAACTATAACGGCTTTGCCAATATGACCGGAGTAAAAATTGTTCCCTTAACTACTTATGCCGAAGATGGCTTTAATCTACCATCTAATGAAAAAATTGAAGCTTTAATTAATGATAAAACTGCTGCGATTATGATGTGCAATCCCGGAAATCCAACCGGAACAGTTTTCCCAAAATCAGAAATTCAGAGAATTGCAGATATTGCTATTGAAAATGATTTGTATGTCATTTCTGACGAAGTATATCGTGAATTTGTTTATGATGGAACAACTCATACAAGTATTTTAGAGATCGAAGGCTTGGAAGATAAGGCAATTATGGTTGATAGTATTTCAAAACGTTATAGTGCTTGTGGTGCGCGTATCGGTTGCATTATTTCCAGAAATAAAGATTTGATGAGTGCTACTTTGAAATTTGCTCAAGCAAGATTATGTCCTCCTACAATTGACCAATTAGCTGCAAATGCTTGTATCGATATTGAAGAAGAGTATTTTGTGAAAATTATCGCTGAATATGATAAGCGTAGAAATATAGTCTTTGAAGAATTACAGAAGATTGATGGAATTATTTGTAAAAAGCCTAAAGGAGCTTTTTATATTATCGCTAAACTTCCCATTAAAGATGCAGAACGTTTTGCAACTTGGATGCTAACTGATTTTAGAATTGATAATGAAACTGTAATGTTTGCTCCTGCTGAAGGTTTTTATGCTACTGAAGGTTTAGGAAAAAATGAAGTACGCTTAGCTTATATTTTGAATGAAGAAAAATTAGGCAAAGCTATGAAAATTTTCCGTGCCGGTTTAGAAGAATACATTGAAAAAGTGGAAAAATAAAACTAAATTTGCTTAAACGTTTAACCTCCCAAGTTATCAAATTGGGAGGTTATTTTTTTTGTATTATGCTAAATTAATAGTTCTTTGCTTTAGCTCCGATAAATCATAATCACAATTTATCTTATCAAAAATCCTATCCAGATATTTCCCTTCAATAATCTTTTTACGTGTAAATTCAAAATTAATATCATAAATCCAACCAATTTGTAATAATTTGAAATCATTAAGATTCTTTACATCGTCAAGATCGACAATTTTCTTTTCCATCAATGAATTATAAACTGCTGAAGAAATTTCGGAAGTGTCAGGCAAACTTAGCTCCAAAGAACGTTTTTTGCTTGTTTTTTCTTGCTCGTAATAATTGGTAATTAATGCATAAATATCAAGCTTATCAGCATCACGAATCAATTTACAAAAAAGTAACTCATCATCGGATATTGTAGATGGTAAATCTTTTTTATTATGAAAATTTATCGCTGTGTAGATAAGATCTTTTGATTCATAATTTCCCAAAAAATTCTCTCGCTTTATCACATCCAAGCCTAAAGAAGCGTGATCGACTGATTCGTTATCTTTAAATGTTCCAAAATGTAAATATTGCTCATACCTTCCAATATCGTGTAAAATTGCAATCATTCTTGCTAAATTTGTTTGTTCGATTGATAAGTTTAAACTGTTGCATAAATCTATGATATTTTTCTGAACTCTTGCTGTATGCTCAATTTTCATGTTGAAATTCCAAGCAATTTCTTCATTTGTCGGTGTAAGTGATTTTATATAGTTTTCTACTTTCTCTTCTAATTTATTTATCATAATTTCTCCAATCTTTCTTTTAACGGAATATTTTTTGTACTCGTTCAAGTGTCAAGATTGACGAAATTATTGGGCGATGATTTTTCTTATTTTAAAAAATTTTTTATTGGAATCGATTGGTGCTGACCATATGCTTTCAGAAACAAAATTCCCTGAGGAATCTTCAAGAAATACTCCTTGTGGATTTTCTGATGAATAAACATAGTAAGTTGAACGTGGATCATATTCCCATTCTAAAAATAAAATTCCATTTTCTATTGAAATGTCTATCATATCTGCATCTAAATATTCTGAATTTGATAATACAATATTTAATTCTGTCGGTTCATTTTCTAAAACTGATACATTCTCTATAGTTTGAGAAAAATAGCCATCTTTTTGGAATGTAAAAGTGTAATTTCCCGGAAGAAGCATCCTATAATACCTTCCAAAAAGAGAATCACTTTTAGTAAACTCTACTGAACTCATATTTGAAGCAAAATCTATTTCATGAACGATTACATCGGCAGAAATTGCTGCTCCAGCAACATTTGTAACGTTTCCGGTAACTACTGAATGATTTATCCTATCCAACATAACTAAACTTGCATCTAGATTTTCGTTACATATTTGTTGAATTGAACTTGCCGGCGGAATAAAACTATTTGCTAATTCAATTGTAAAAGAAAAAATACGCTCTTCTGAATAACCCCAATCCCCCATTGTTCCCTGACATGTATATCCAAAATCAACCGCTTGCTTAGATGTGTAATGTCCTGTTCCATTTTGTCTGGTAATAAGATTAGCCATTGAATCTGAAAGCTCTCCCATTATTTCATGATCGTATGAACAACAATTTGGAATATGCCCTAAAGGATATAAAACATATTCTCCATAAGAATGATATGTTATCCCTGCATAAAATTTGTGTGATTGTAATAAATCTCGCAAATATCTTACCTCAGGTTCTGACCAAGCATATTCTCCATGATATATATTTGACCAATAGCTATTTGAAGTTCCATTACTTCCCCAAACATATCCAAAATTTCTATTTAGATCAACTCCGTCAGTTGTACTAAAATCAGGAATATTATTATTGTTATTATCACGCATATTTTTTCTGTGCATTGTATGTGTACCATCAATTACAAGCTTGTGACCATCAGGATTTATTAATGGCACAAACCAGATTTGAGTATTATTAACCCAATTTGTAACAGAATCTTCCTCACCATAATTAGAAACCAAGTAATTAAGTAGATTCATTGTAACTTCAACAGATATTGGTTCGCGTGCATGAATTGCACCTGCATAATAGATATTTGGTTCATCTTCCTCTATATGAACATTATCCGAAAGTTTTATACACCAAATCTCATGCTGAAAATCCTCATAAGCTGTTTTCCCTTCTAAGAAATAATTAAAACACGTTGAATTCCCAAGTGATGTTAATTCTACGATTTCAGGAAAATCGACTGCTATTTGTTCAAGTTCTGCAACCAGTGTTTGGTAATCTCTATAACCTTCGATATTACGCAATCTACTTTCCGGTGTGGAAATTATTTCGTATTCATAACCAAAGTTTAAAAACCGGGCAAATAATTTATCATTTAGAATAATATCTATTTTATTATTATATTTTGCAGTGATTTGAATACTTTCTTCACTTATCCACCTGAACAATTTTGCATTAGGATTTGTTACAGAAATGATTGTATTTTTATCGGTAGATTGATTGATTGCATACCCCAAAGATATAGTATTAATAAAAATAAGAGTAACTATGCAAAATTTTATTAGAATTTTCATTTTTCTCCCTTAATTAGAATTTCTTCATATGTTTAAAAAAATATTTATTATCAAGTCACGAAATACTGAATCAAAATCATTTTGTCTATTTTTTTTTACTTGTCAAGTATGCCAATGATTCATTTTATCGAATATGTTTTTTAAAAGAGATCATTTTATCTATTTATGGATTTTGGGAATAATTCATGATAGTCGGTGGATTAAATATTAATGTGTGTGTGTATTTGATTTGTATTGAAATAAAAAGAAATATCTAATTAGAAGAGAATTTAAAAGAGGATAATGTGAAAAAAAATATTGATGATATTAAGAAAATTAGGTTTGAAATGATAACTGTGATGATTTGGACAGCGTCATTTTTATTCATATTATTGCTGCTATCAGCAGATAAATTGTTTGATTTTAAGGGAATGTCCTTTTTCATATTTAATTTTACGTCAGCTATTTTAGTTACGTTATTAATATCTTTTTTTCATGGAATTTGGTTTCGGAATAGAATCTTATCATTAATAAGAAGCTTAAAAGCAGCTGAGGAAGAAATATCAATACGAGAAAATAAATATAAAGAACTTTTTAATAATATAGATAGTGGAGTAGCAGTTTATGAAATTGTAGATGAAGGCAAAGACCTTATTTATAAAGATTTTAATCGAGCTGCGGAACTTATAGTTTCTACCAAAAAAGAAGAAGTGCTTGGTAAGAGATTTTCAGAAATAAGACCAAATAGTGTTAAATACGGTTTATATGATGTGTTCCAAGAAGTAATAAAAACAGGAAAGCCCCAAAAACAGTCCGCAACATTTTACGAAGATAATAATGTAGCAGGTTGGTATGAAAATTATGTATATCAGCTTCCTACAAATGAGATTGTTTCTGTTTTTAGAGATGTTACTGAACAAAAAAATCATGAGTATGAATTGCTCCTACGTGATAACTATTTAGCAGCTTTTAACAAATTGAAAAAACATATGTTAATTGGGAATCATTCTACTGTCTATCAGGATATATTAGAAATTTTAGCTAATCTTACGGATTCTGAAAGAACAAGAATTTTCAAAAATAGTAATAATGAATCCGGTGAATTGGTCATGACGCAAATGGCAGAATATCGTCAAAATGATATCTCAGTTCAGGAAGATAATCAATTTCCGCAGAATATAATCTATGCTAAGTTTGATGATTTGCAGAAAATATTATCTGATAAAAATGGATTTGTAGGAACTGTGGAGAATTTAACAAAAAAAATTTTTGCGGTATTGAGTTCTAACGATCTAAAATCTTTCTTATCAGTTCCAATTATTGTTGAAGATGAATTTTGGGGATTTATAACTTTTGAGAATTATGTTAGTAAACGAAAATGGGAGAAAAAAGAAATTGAACTCCTCAATATAGCAGCTAATGATCTATCTCAATACATTTCAAAAGAAAAAGTTGAGAAAAAGATCATACATGACCATCAGAGATTTAAGACAATATTAGATTCTATTAATGCGGTTGTTTATGCTGTAGATATCAAAACAAAAGAATTACTATTTATTAATAAATTTGCTAAAGATGATATTGGTGTTTCAGATGATGTTATTGGGAAAAAATGTTTTAAAGTTCTACAAAAAGATCAATATGAGCCTTGTAGTTTTTGTACAGATAAATATCTTCTAGATGAAGATGGAAAACCTAATGGAGTTTATAACTGGGAATTCCAAAATTCTATATCTAAGAGATGGTTTAAATGTAGAGATGTAGCAATTTTATGGGAAAAAGATAGAATAGCAAGATTAGAAGTTGCATCAGATATAACTGATTTAAAAAGAAATGTACAAGAATTAAGAGAAAGTGAAAAATCATATAAAACCATATTTGATAATGCAATTGATGCTATATATGTCATAAATGAGAAAGGTGAATTTATTGATGTTAATCCCGGTGTATGTAAAATGTATGGTTTTAACAAGGAAGAGATATTGGGAAAAACTCCCGCTTTTTTCTCTGCACCCGGGAAAAATGATTTAAAAACAATTTCAAATTATCTACAAAAGGCATTTAATGGGGAACCTCAGCAATTTGAGTTTTGGGGAATTAGAAAAAACGGAGAAATATTCCCAAAATTTATTAGGTTATCAAAAGGATATTATTTCGGCAAAAAAGTTGTAAATGCTTTTGCGTTAGACCTAACTGAAATAAAAGAAGCCGGATACAAGATTAAAAATGCCAAAGAAAGATTAAGTGTGGCAAATTCTATTTTAAGGCATGATATCACTAATGATCTAACAACAATTAGTAGTGCAATAAAACTCTATCAAAAAAAATCAAAACCGGAAATGTTGGATTTAATTAAAAAAAGAGTAAATATGAGCCTTGATGTTATAGAAACTCATAAACGGCAAGAATATTTTATTGAAAATAACTTAAGCTTAAAGAAAGTATGTTTATTGCCAATTCTAAAGAGATTAAAGAAAAAATATGATAGTGCTGAAATAAATATTTCAGGTGAAACCCAAGTTTATGCAGATGATGCTATTTATTCAATTTTTGAGAATCTTATCAATAATGCAATAAAGCATGGAAATGCAAGCAAAATCGATATTCTTATCAGTGAGATAGATGATGATAGCATTATAAAAGTTTGCGATAACGGAGTTGGTATTATTGATGAGATAAAAAATAAAGTTTTTGAAAAAGGCTTTTTCTATGGCGGAAATGGGCATACCGGTATTGGATTGCATATTGTAAAACAAAAAGTTAATGATTATGGAGGATCAATTTCGATACAAGATAATAGTGATTGCCAAGGTGCTTGCTTTGTTATCTCTTTGAAGAAAGGAAATTGATTTAATCTGAAAAAGGTAAAAAATAACAAACTTATAAAAAATACGATTTTGTCATCCTGAGTTATTT
>JAMOPB010000423.1 GCA_027064945.1 Candidatus Cloacimonadota bacterium | reverse complement strand
CCAATAATTCTACGAGTATGATATGGATTTTGAGTTGAAGAGATAATATTCAATCTTCCTTGAACATCAATATAAGCAGTAGATTGGTGTGTTTCAAGAGGCACTTGTTGTTGAGCGTTTGTATAAAATCTTTGCTGAACAGTTACAGCTGATTTTTTCATCTGTTCTTTCGGATTGCCCACAATCATTGTATCATAATAACTACAAGCTACATTATTTTTTGCATCCAATCCTATTGGGAACATAGAATAGATTTTTTCTTCAGGATGAATAACAGATTTATTGCCATAAGCTTCTTCAAAATCTAAAATTGGTTCGTAAACTTCATATTCAACATCAATTAGTTCCATAGCTTGCAAAGCAATTTTTTCGGTATGAGCAGCAATAATAGCAACTTCATCTCCCATATATCTTACATATTCATCTAAGATATAATAATCTTTTGGAGAAGGTTCAGGGAAACCTTGTCCTGCACGTGTAATAGGAATACCAGGCACATCATGATGAGTAAGAATAAGTTCCACACCATTCAATTCCAAAGCTTTTGAAACATCTATTTTTTTAATTTTTGCAAAAGCATATGGACTTCTAAGAAGTTTGATAACCAAAGCATCTTTTAAAGCAAAATCTCTTGTATAGGCAGGTTTTCCTGTTAGCAAACCTTTTCCATCTACTTTTGGGATAGGTTTATTTACTTGTTTAAAATTCATTATTCTACCCCCATATATTTTTTAATTCCACGTAATTGACCTTCATAACCGGAGCAACGGCATAAATTACCGGCAAGGTAATGATTAATTTGTTCAACAGTAGGATGTTCCAAATCTTTTTTCATTTGATAAGAAGTAACAACTAAAGCAGGACCACAGAATCCACATTGATCAGCGCCTTCGCTGACAATCAAATCAACTATTTTATCAGCTTCTTCACCTAAACCTTCTACAGTGATAATACGGTGTCCATCTGCTCTTGCAGCTAAATATGAACATGATAAAATAGGTTTATCATCCAAAAGAACTGTGCAAGCTCCACAAACTCCTGTATCACAACCTTGTCTTACGCTACGAATTCCAATTTCTCGTAGAGCATCCAAAAGACTTGTATCAGGATCAATGTTAATTGTATAATCTTTTCCGTTAACATTCAATTTAATTTCCATTATTTTACCTCCATCAGGGCTCTTTTTACCAACACCTGAACAACTTGCTCTTTATAAGCTTGAGAAGATCTAATATCATCACCAAAATCTAATTCTTCTTTAACTAATTTTGCAGCTTGCATGATATTTTCTTCGTTAAGTTCTTTATCAATTAAAAATTCTTCTGTCTTAAGTGCATGAAGAGCAGTTTTTGGTCTTGAGCCAATAACAATTTTAATACTATCTGTTTTGGAAACAGCACAAGTTAGTGTTGGAAAATCAGCATCTGATTTTCTTAACATTTGATAAGAGGTTTTAGGATTATTCTTCTTAATGATGATCTGTTTTATAATATCTTTATATTTTCCTTCCAAGATAAATTGGTTAAAATCCATTAGACCATGTTCAATTAGATCAACTTTGCAATCTAAAACTGCTAAAGCAGTGATCACATCAGAAAAACCATATCGTCCATAAACAGAACCACCGATAGTTGCAACATTACGGAATTGTACACCAACTATATGTTTCAATGCTTTTTCAAATAAATCACCAAAATTATTTTTTATTATTGGGTTTGTTTCCAAATCATATAATGAAGTGTATGCGCCAATAAAAATTTCGTCATCAGTTTCTTTGATATAATCAAGATTTAGATCAATTAAATCAATCGCAAGTTTTACAGGTTTTTTGCTTAGACGTAAAAAAGTAGAGCCACCAACAATCCTTGAACTTTTTTCTTCTTTTAACAACTTCAAAGCTTCCTCAAAAGATTGTGGTCTTGCATAGTTTTCAAATTTCATAATTACTCCTTTCCTGGTTGAAGAGATAAAAAGGTTCCACCAAAATATGGTGGAACCATACCATTTATTTTATATATTTGTCGATTAATCCAACTTCTGCATTAAATTCATTAATCAGTTTATCAAATTGTTCTACTTCGTCTTCGAAAAGTGAACGCCAATATTCTTCATCCCATTGTGCTAAAATTTCTTCATAAGTTTTACCTTGCTGTTCAACCCATGTGTAGTATTTTAAATTGTGAACTCTCTTACGATCACGATAGTTCAACTCTTTAAAGTATTCAATATCTTGTTGAGCAATACAACCTTCATAATCTACAGCTGCATCAAGTTCTTTATATTCGCCCTTTTTGGTTGTTTCTTCAATTAATCTACTTTGATACATTTCCATAGAATCTGTGAAAACAGTAAAGATAACATCATCTTCGCCCATTTCAAAGTACTTAGCAGTTTTGATTGCTGAAAGTAAATTACTAATAGAAGAAATTCCAAGGAGATCTAACTTTTCAAGAACTTCTTTTGAAACGCCTTTTTCAGCTAAGAATTTATGTCCGGCAGGCTCATTGAATAATCTCATTACTCTCATGCAATCTTCATCATCAATTGCAACGGCAGCATCAGTATTCATTACATTATGCACCCAAGGGATATGCTTGTCTCCAATACCTTCAATACGATGTCCACCGAATCCATTTTCTAAGATTGTAGGACATTGAAGAGCTTCTGAAGCTATTGTTCGCATTTTGGGGTGTTGAGTTTTCAAATAGTCGCCTGCAGCAATTGTTCCTGCAGATCCTGTTGCAGAGACATAAGCAGAAAGTTTTTCTTTATCTTTCTTGATAAATTTATCAAAAACTTCAGCAATATGATAACCTGTAATTTGATAGTGCCAAAGTGGATTTGCAAACTCATCAAATTGATTAAAAATTACATTTTTAGAATCTTTTCTCAATTCCCAACATTTATCATAAATTTCTTTTACATTACTTTCGCAGCCAGGTGTTGCAATAACTTCAGATCCAATTTCTTTAAGCCAGTTGAATCTTTCGTTACTCATTTCTTCAGGTAAAATAGCTGTAGGAGTTACACCTAACAAAATGGAGTCAAATGCACCACCGCGGCAATAATTACCGGTAGATGGCCAAACAGCTGTATCACGAGTTGGATCAAATTCGCCGCTAACTAATCTTGGAACGAGGCAACTAAAAGCAGCTCCCACTTTATGAGACCCGGTTGGGAAAAACTTTCCTACCAAACCAATAACTCTTGCTTTTATCCCGGTAATTTCACGTGGGATTTCAAGGAAGTTAACATCACCAAATCCACCACCGTGCCTAGTTGGTTCATTCTTCCAAGTGATTCTAAAAAGGTTTAAAGGATTTACATCCCAAAGCCCAATATTTTTTAATTCTTCCTTAATTCCTTCGGGAATTAACTCGGGATTTCTTAATTGAGCATAAGTTGGAATAATAATATTCTTTTCCTGACATCTCTTAATCGTGTTTTTTCTTACTTCATGATCTATTTTTTTTACTATTTTTGACATATTATAATCTCCTTAATTTATCACAGTTCGATGAACTATGCTTCTAATCTCTTTTTCCCATTATTAACCATAGCTTCCAATTTCTCAGGTGCATTAGCAATTTTTTGGAGTAAGATAATTGATTCAACGATGAATGGCTTCCAGCTAGCTTGAGTATATGTATCATAAAGATTATCATCAAATACTTTTTCAGTAACTTCGCCTTCTTCGCAACTTACACCGGAAATATCAGCTGGGAGCGGATGCATATAAAGAGCATTGTTGGTTAATGACATCATATGCTCGTTACATTCCCAATCTTTATGTTGTGCATTTTGCTCAAGTGCTGTTTTTTCCAAAGCATTTAAGCCTTCGATATCATTTGCATGAAGAAGTGGAGGTCTTTTTACCATAACTTCCATTGATGCCCAAGATTTTGGACAAACTACATCAGCATTTGTAAATGCTTCTTCCATAGAATTTGTAACAGAGAATTTTCCACCGCTTTCTTCAGCTTGTTTTTTTGCAACTTCCAAAACTTCAGGTAAAAGTTCATATCCTTCAGGATGAGCGAGCACAACTTCTGCTCCAAAACGAGTCATCAAACCAATCATACCTTGTGCTACAGAAAGTGGCTTTCCATAACTTGGAGAATATGCCCAAGTCATTGCAATTTTCTTACCTTTGAGGTTTTCCAATCCACCAAAGTAATCTTTCAATTTTGCCAAATCTGCCATTGATTGAGTAGGGTGGTCAATATCAGATTGCAAATTTACAAGTGTAGGACGATTATGTAAGATTTTTTTATCATAACCTTCTTGTACGCTTGCAGCTACAGTTTCCATATATTTATGACCTTCATGAAGATACATATCATCACGAATACCAATCACATCAGAAAGGAATGAAAGCATATTTGCTGTTTCACGAACAGTTTCTCCATGAGCAATTTGAGATTTTCCTTCATCCAAATCGTGAACAGTTAAACCCAGTGCATTTGTTGCTGAAGCAAAACTGTAACGAGTTCTTGTGGAATTATCTCTAAAATTGCTAATAGCAAGTCCACTATCAAAAATTTTTGTTGAGATATTTTCCTTATGCATCTCTTTTAAAATCTCTGCAACCAAAAGAATTGCTTCGAGATCATCTTGAGATTTTTCCCAAGTAAGAAGATAATCTTTACCAAACATTTCCGGTTTAAGCTTTTTTAATTCTTCTATTTTATTTAAGATTTTTTCCATTATTTTTCTCCTTATTTTAAGAAAGTATTTATGTAACAAAGTATCTTTCGATAAATCCAACTAAGATCCGTTTTATCTAATTGCACTGAATTAAATATGTTCATTAAGCAGAGTGTACTTTGCACAAAAAATACAGATTCTTTTTACTTATTATTTAATCTGGCAACCAAGCCGGCATAGAAAGCTGCTGCTGCACTAAGATCTGAAACGCGAGTCATTTCATTTGGAGCATGTGCTTGATCCTCGTCGCCAGGTCCCATTCCAATACATTTGATTTCAGGATGTTTTCCCATAATGAAAACACAGTTCGTACTAAAAGTCCACTTATCAATAAGAGGTTTCTTTTCAAGAGTTTCTACATAAGCTTCTTCAGCATTTTTAAGCCATGGTGATTCCGGCTCTAACTTCCAAGTTGGGAAATATTTTTCCACTGAATATTCTTTGCCTGTGTAAGCAACAGCGTCATAGCGTAAAACTGTAACTTTTGCTTCAGGTACACCAGCAAGTCTGCAACATTCTTCCAATTCAGCAACTGCAGATTCTTTTGTCTCTCCCCAAGTTAAACGGCGGTCTAATTGGATTTTAGCATAATCAGCTACAGCACACTGGCTAGGTGATCCGGATTCAAAGATACTGGTTGTGATAGTTCCTTTTCCTAAGAATTCATCATCTGCTAATCGATCATTAAGTTTTTCAACTTCATTCACAATTTTAGCCATTTTATAAATAGCATTTACTCCACGTTCGGGAGCAGAACCATGACAAGAGATACCATTTACTTCGATAATCATTTCCATTCTACCACGATGTCCACGATAGATATTTAAGCTTGTAGGTTCTGTACTTACAACTAATTCAGGTTTAACGCCATCTTCCATAATAAGATGTTCCCAAGCAATACCATCGCAATCTTCTTCCATCACAGTACCTGTGAAAAGAATTGTGAATTCATTATTAAGATCTAATTCTTTAATAATCTTAGCAGCATAAACCATACCGGCCATACCGCCTAATTGATCTGAAGCACCACGTCCCCAAACTTTACCATCTTCGATACGTCCTTCGTGTGGTGGAAAATCCCAATTATCTAAATTTCCCGGATACACAGTATCGATGTGAGCATCAAAAGCTATAAGTCTTGGTCCATTACCAATTGTTCCGATAATGCTACCAAGTCCATCAATACGAATTTCATCAAATCCTACTTTTTCCATCTCTTTTTTGATAACTTGAGCCATATCTTTTTCTTTCATTGAAAAAGATGGTGTTTGAATCATTCTTGCTAAGAATTCAGCAGTTTCTTGTTCATAAGCCAAAGAAAGTTCTCTGATTTTTTTATAAATACTCATTTTTTTTATCTCCTTAAAATTGTTCTAATGATTTTTGTAAATTTGTGCATATTGTTGCACTACCAGGTTTCGATTAGAACATTTTAAAAGATGCAGGACAATCTACGAGATTCATAGATCTGCACCAGAGCTTTACACCATGTAATTCGCATCCTTTCCTTCCTTTTTTTTAATATTTTTTCATGTTATTATTGTTTCAAAAGATATGAATAATCTTTTAATACTGTTTCAATAATTTTTGCAATTTTTGCAAAGTTAGGATAATTAAACGGATTTTCTGCTTGGAAGTTTTCATCAAATGTAATAATTTCAGTTTGTTTTTTCAAACGAATCTTGAATTTTCTTTCATCTTTGCTAAGCAGCATGAATCCATCATTTTCATTTGCGATAAAATCTTCTTCATTCCAATATAAATTGAGTTTATCCTTATATGGAGCGCCATCGTAAGGACAGAAAGTTTCACAGTTTCCACACTCGTTACAAAGTGGATCAAGATGTATAATCTGATTTCCATTTACAAACATCGGATCATCAATTACAATCTTCACATTTGCTCTGTTAGGACACACTTCCACGCACTTATTACATACATAATTACATTGCAGACAACGGCTAGCTTCTTTAGCAATATCTTCATCAGTTTTCAGTTCTTCAATACCATAATTAACTTGTGCTTTTCGTTCGATAATATCTGCTGAACGTTTTTGATTATCAAACACAATATCTTCAACTGACAAGATTTCGGTTTTTTCTACGCCTTCTCTTTGCATAATCTCTTCGGCAATGTGTTTACCATCAGCTACAGCTTGAATAATAGAGTTTGGTCCGCGTAAAGCATCACCGGCAATAAAGACATTTTCCTGTGATGTTTCGAAATCTTTTGTTATATCAATTTCATTAGCTTCCAATAAATCCCAATCAACCAATTCTCCAATTGCTGAGAAAATATTATCGATTTTGAAAGTTTTCACTTCGCCTTCAACAGGAACAGGTTTTCTTCTACCTGATGCATCTTTTTCACCTAATTGCATAACTTGGCAAGTTAACAATCCGTTCTCATATTTAACAGGATTTAAGAGCTCGTGGAATTCTACTCCATCAGCAAGTGCAAAAGCTAATTCTTCTTTATCGGCAGGCATTTGCTTTTTAGTTCTACGATAAATAATGTAAGTATTTTTCACACCTTTGCATCTGGTAATAGCTCTTGCAGTATCCATCGCTGAGTTTCCGGCACCAATAACAGCCACATTTTCACCTAATTCAACTGATTCCGGATCTGCTTTGTAATCTTGCAAGAATTTAATCGCACTTCTATTGATATCTTCAGCTCCATCAATTTTCATCATTCTGGATTTCCAAGCACCAATAGCTAAAATCACATAATTGTAACCTGCTTGTTTCAATTTTGCGATATCAAATTTTGGATCAACGCCGAGTTCAAATTTTACTCCGCTTTGGCGAATTAGTTCCAAATCATTTTCTATAATTTCGTCAGAGATTCTAAAGCCGGGAATTCCATATTTCACCATTCCGCCTAACTCTGTTTTTTGATCCATGATAGTAACATCAAAGCCATCTTTTGCTAAGAAGAAACCGGCAGAAAGTCCAGCTGGTCCGGCACCAATAATTGCAATTTTTGCAGAACGAATTTCTTTAGAGATATCTAATTTTATTTTTGTGCCATGTTCAACTGCTGCACGTTTTAGTTCGCGTATAGAAAGTGGACATTCGTAATCGTTTCTAACACACTTATACATGCAAGCATGATCACAAATATTACCGGTAATAGTT
>JAMOPB010000422.1 GCA_027064945.1 Candidatus Cloacimonadota bacterium | reverse complement strand
CTTTTTTCCTACTATATTTTTTTTTGTTATTTAATGTATTTACTGAACTAAAAAAAAAGCCTCTTGGAATTATTCCCAGAGGCTTAAGTTTATCTTTCCGGGCAGATTTATTATTAAATCTACCTAATTATTTAGCGTTTTTTTCTGCGCTTTCCATTCCTGCTAAAAGAGCTTTGATATTCATCTCAACAATCTTTTCGCCTTTGCGACCAAATATCTCTTTTATAGCATCTTGCATCTGTTCCGCTGTAAATCCTAAATGTTTTACGGCAGCTCCCAGAATTACCATATTCATTGATCTGGCTGAACCAATTTCTTTAGCAATTGCATCAGCATCAATTTTGATGTAGTTTTTTAATTCACCATACATCTTATTCATCTCTTCTTCAGAAGGGTAATTTGGTATATTTACAAAGGGTTTTGAATTTGTGATCAAAATACCATCTTCAGCTAAATATGGTAAATAGCGTAGAGCCTCCATAGGTTCCACAGAAAGAATTACATCACATTTTCCTTTGGGAATTAAATCACTGTAGATTGGTTTATCTGAAATACGTAAATGAGATTGAACATCACCACCACGCTGACTCATACCATGAACTTCAGCTTGTTTCAAATTTAAGTTTTCCTTAACTGCTGCAGTACCAATAATAGTAGCAATAGTCAAAATTCCTTGTCCACCAACACCGGCGAGAATAATATCTTTTTTCATTTTGACCTCCTATTTAACAGCGTTTCTGATTTTAATTTTTTTCTTTAATGTTTGAACACATTCACGACGTGGGATAATGATAGAAACTCCTTCGTAAGCAATTTCTTCATTTAGAATGCGGGTATTTTCTTCGTGATGCTGTCTAAGAGGTGTGATAACTCTAATATGATCAGGATCTACGCCCAATCCGATACAAACATTTTCAAGTTTATTTTCCAAACAATAATTTTGTCCACCAGTCATACCTGTTGTGGCATTATCCAAAATCATAATGACAATATTTGTGTTTTCATAAACGCAATCGGCAAGTCCAGTCATTCCACTATGTCCGAAAGTTCCATCGCCAATAACTGCAATAGCAGGGAATAAACCTGCATCAGCAGCACCTTTTGCCATTGTGATACTAGCGCCCATATCAAGTACGGTATTTATAGCATTGTAAGGTGGCAAATAACCCAAAGTATAGCAACCAATATCTGAAAATACATGACCTGAGCCATAAGGTTTTAGAACTTCATTTAAAGCTTGGAAAGAATCAATGTGTGGGCAGCCATCGCACAATGCAGGAGGTCTGCCGGCAACATTTTTAGGTGTGTCTTTACCTGTTGTATCTTCCATACCAAGAGCAGCCATGATTTTGTTAGGATTCATTTCACCATCACGTGTAAATGTGCCGTCCAAGCGTCCTTTGATTTTGTCATTTGGCATATAACCTTTAAGCATCTCTTCAACCACAGGTTGGCCTTCTTCCACAACCAAAATCTTATCACATTCAGCCATAATTTCATGAATTTGTTTTTTAGGAAGCGGATATTGGCAAATTTTTAAGATTGGATAAGGGCATTCAGAATCTGTAAAAACTTCTTTTACATAATTATAAGCCAATCCGCAAGCAATAATACCTAAAGATTTATCTGTTCCTTCTTCATAAGAATTAAAAGGTGATTCTTCTGAAGCTTTGATAAGATCTTCTTGTTGTGCGATTAATTTTTTATATTTAACTCTGGAATAAGCTGGTAAAAGCATGAATTGATCTGGATCTTCGGGTAATTTCAATTCATTTTCAGGTAATATTTCGCGTCTTTCTACTCCTGCACGAGAGTGCGATAAGCGAGTTGTGAGGCGAACCATAACAGGTAATTTTGTTTCTTCGGAAAATTTAAAGCCGTAGAAAGCCATATCGTAAGCTTCTTGTTGGCTGGAAGGTTCTAAGCAAGGAAGTAATGCAAATTTAGCGTAAAAGCGTGAATCTTGTTCGTTTTGTGAAGAGTGCATTGAAGGATCATCAGCCACAGCAACAAGATGTCCACCATTAGCTCCTACGAAAGCTGAGTTCATAAATGCATCAGCTGCTACATTCAATCCAACATGCTTCATGCAACACATTGCACGTTTTCCTGCATAGCTCATTCCAACAGCAGCTTCCACAGCAGTTTTTTCATTTGAAGCCCAAGTTCTGTGAATATCTCGCTTGATAGCATCTTCATTATGTTGAACATATTCAGTAATTTCTGTTGAAGGTGTTCCGGGATAGGCAAAAACACCGGACATACCGGCATCAATAGCGCCTTGAGCTAAAGCTTCATCTCCTAGAAGTAATAACTTCTCCATAATAATCTCCTTTATTCTTTATATTATTTCCGTCAAAAAAAATGGTTCATCTTTTTCTTACAAGCTTTTTATTTGACATTTATTTCACGAAACATAAAAAATATATCCGAAATAAATTATTAACTTTAAAAAGGATCAAAATTTGGATTTAAAAACAAAAGTCGAAAAGTATTGTATCGAAAATAAAATTTTCTCGCAAAGAGATAAAATTCTAATCGGTGTATCAGGTGGAGCGGATTCCATTGCACTATTAAATGTTTTTTATCATCTTCGTCCCAAATATAATTTTACAATTTTGGTTGCTCATATTAACTACAATTTACGTGGTGAAGAATCTGATGGAGATGAATTATTTGTAAAAAAATACTGCTTCGAAAGAAATATTGCCTTAGTAATAAAAAATGTAAAATTAAATGCAAATAGTGATTTTGAAAATCAAGCACGAGAGATCAGGTTTTCTTTTTTCAACAAGTTAGCTGAATCTTATGGTATGAATAAAATTGCTGTTGGTCATAATAAAAAAGATCAAGCTGAAACGATGATATTCAAACTTTTTCGAGGAAGCGGTTATACTGGATTAAGAGGGATTTTACCAATTGACGGGAAAATAATACATCCGTTATTAAAGTGTTCTCGAGAAGAAATTGTAGGATATCTTACTAAAAGAAATTTATCTTGGCGTGAAGATAGAACGAATAAGGAAAATAATTATACTAGAAATAAAATTAGAAATCAATTAATGCCTTGGATCGCTGAAAATATAAATTCCAATTTTATTGAAAAATTGAGCATCGGAGCCGAAATTTTTGCTGAAACTGATGAAATTCTAAATGATATAAGTAACAAGAAATATAAAAAGATATTACTCAAATCTAATGATGATTACATTGAATTATCTTTGTCAAAATTAAAGTTATTAAAACCTACTTTGAGATTTTATATTTTTAGAAAAGTATTTAAAGAATTATCCGGTAGTGAAAAAGATTTTTATCACCAGAATTTTGAGGAAATCGAATCTATCATTGAAAGCGACGGCTCAAAAATGGTGATGCTTCCCAAAAAAATCATTGTTTTGAAAGAGTATGATGCGTTAAAATTCTGTACGGGAAAAAGTTTTAAGAAAGTTGATCTTAATAATTCTAAGAAAATAAGCTCATTGCGGCATTTATTCACGTTTGAAGATTATAGAATCTCGATGAAAATCTATAAAAAACTTCCTAAAAAAAGATATTTATTTGAAGATAAAAACACAATTTATTTGGATTTGGATAAGACATCGTTTCCGCTTATTATCAGGCATCGACAACCGGGTGATAGATTTATTCCATTGGGAATGAAACATAGTAAGAAATTAAAGGACTTTTTCATTGACGAAAAAGTGTCAAAATTTGAAAGAGATAAAGTGCTTTTATTCTGTGATAATGAAAAAATTCTATGGGTTGCAGGTTATAGACTTCATAACGATGTAGCAATTACTTCCAAGACAAATAAGATTCTTAGGATTAAAATAGAAAAAATATCACATAAAACAATGCGGCACGCAGAGAGAATAAATAAATAAATTGGTTTATTTTTTTGTACAATTATAATAAGTTATAATCTTAGGAGATAATAAATGGAAAACGATATTTTAAGGATAATATTGGATGAAGATACATTAAAAAAACGTGTAAAAGAGCTTGGAAAAAAAATCTCGGAAGATTTTAGAGATGAGTTTCCCGTAATTATTTGTATTTTACGCGGAGGAGTAATTTTTTTCTCCGATTTGATAAAAGAGATCGATACACATGTAGAAATTGATTTTCTGTCTTTATCAAGCTACGGGAAATCAACAAACTCATCCGGTGTTGTTAAAATAAGAAAAGATATTGACACAAATATTGAAAATCGTCACGTGATTGTGGTTGAAGATATTGTTGATAGCGGTCTTACCCTAAAATATATCTTTGAATATTTACAAAAGCACAATCCAGCCTCATTAAATATTTGTACACTTTTAGATAAACCGGATGCACATAAGACAGATCTTGAGATGAATTATGTGGGATTTAATGTAGGCAATGAATTTGTGGTAGGTTATGGATTGGATTATGCAGAAAAATACAGAAACCTTCCATTTATAGGCATTTTAAAAAAGGAGATTTATACTTAATATGAGTGAGCAACAGAAAAAGGACAAAAAGAACCCAAATAAAATTCCAAATAAAGTACCCAAAATGAATAAATCACAATCTATTACATTTTGGGTTGTAGCTTTATTGTTGATAGCTGTATTATTCCAATTTTCCAGCTTGGGGACTGTTGATATTAAAAAAATCACATATACTCAATTTGAGCAATTATCCAGAAATAACGAAATTTCTGAGGCTAGTATCGATGGCAGAAACATAATTGCATTGGGAAAATCGGGAGATAAATTTACAACATATCTACCATTTACACCTGATTCAGAATATATCAATAGTATGTTGTCAAATGGTGTTAATATCGACTCGCGTAAACCTTCATTATTTAAAAGTTTTTTAATTAATATTATACCGTTCCTTATCTTGATAGGATTCTGGTGGTTTATGATGCGTGGTATGCGTGGTAGCACAGGACAAGCTTTCAGTTTTGGAAAAAGCAAAGCTAAATTGTTTGCCGGAGGAAAAACTAAAATCACATTTAAAGATGTGGCAGGTGTGGATGAAGCTAAGGAAGAATTGGAAGAGATTATTGAATATTTGAAAGCACCAAAAAAATTCCAAAGACTTGGAGGTAGGATTCCTAGAGGAGTAATGTTGCTTGGTCGCCCGGGAACAGGTAAAACTTTATTGGCAAAAGCAGTAGCCGGAGAGGCAAAAGTTCCTTTCTTCAGTATTAGTGGTTCTGATTTTGTTGAGATGTTTGTAGGTGTTGGTGCTTCTCGTGTACGTGATATGTTTGCCGAAGCAAAAAAACAAGCACCTTGTATTGCATTTATAGATGAGATTGATGCTGTAGGTCGTCATCGTGGAGCCGGACTTGGTGGTGGAAATGATGAACGTGAACAAACGTTGAATCAGTTATTGGTGGAGATGGATGGATTTGATGAAAATGACAGCGTAATTATTATTGCAGCTACAAACCGTCCTGATGTGTTGGATCCTGCTCTTCTAAGACCAGGTCGTTTTGATCGTCAAGTAGTGGTGGATCTTCCCGATATAAAAGGTCGTGAAGCTATCTTAAAGGTTCATAGTAAAAAGACTAAAATTGCAAAAACCGTTAATTTCAGTATTATCGCAAGGGGTACTCCCGGATTTAGTGGAGCCGATTTAGCCAATTTGGTTAATGAAGCAGCTTTAATGGCAGCTAGAAAGAATAAAAAACATATCGAAATGAGTGATTTCGAAGAAGCAAAAGATAAAGTAACTTTGGGTAAAGCAAGAAAAAGCAAAATTATTACCGAAGATGAAAAACGTAATACAGCTTATCATGAAATTGGACATGTGTTGTGTTCTATTTTCCAAGAAAAAGCTGAACCAATTCACAAGGTTACTATTATACCTCGAGGATTTACCGGTGGAGCTACTCATTTCTTGCAGACAGCAAAATCAAATTATTCCAAAACCTATCTTGAGCAATCTTTAGTAGGATTATTGGGCGGACGTTGTGCTGAAGAAGTAGCATTTAACGAACAAACAACAGGTGCTTCAAATGATATTGAAAGAGCTACTGATATTGCTAAGAAAATGGTTTGTAACTGGGGAATGAGTAAGAAAATCGGACCGATTGTAGTTGCTCAAAAAGAAACTCAAATTTTCTTAGGAAAAGATATTTCCGAACGTAATAATGTGAGTGAAAAAACTGCAAATATTATTGATGATGAAGTTTATGAAATCGTTAATAGTGCTTATCTTAAAGCTAAAGAAATTATCATAAATAAACGTGTTTTATTAGATGTACTAAGCGAAGAGTTGTTACAAAAAGAAACATTGAATTCTAAAGAAATTTATGAAATTGCTTTGCAACATTGTAGTGATGATGAACGTGAATTTGTGCAAAAGAAATATGATCATGTAAAAGAGATGAGTATTGATATCAACCCTGAAATAAAAGTTTCTGAAGATGAAGAAACAGCTGAAGATGAGATTTTAGAGAATGACAAAATCTCTTTAGACAACAACGAGCAAAATTCTCTAGATAGCAATGAAGGTGATCTATCTGAAGAGAAATAAACTAAATATTAACAACAAAAAATAAACGCTAATAATCACCTTAGAATTTTATTATTCTCAGGTGATTATTTTATTATTTTGGGAGGAGAAAAAATGATAGAGATGCGTGGAACTACAATTCTAGGTGTGAAAACGGAAAATTCAATCGCTGTGGGCGGTGATGGACAGGTTACATTAGGCAACACAGTGATGAAAGCTACTGCACGCAAAATAAGAAGATTACATAATAATAAAGTAGTTGCCGGCTTTGCCGGAGCCACTGCAGATGCCTTTACTCTTTTTGAAAGATTTGAAGGCAAGTTGGCTCAATATAAAGGCAATCTGCGCAAGTCGGCTGTGGAATTGGCAAAAGAGTGGAGAAGCGACAAATATTTACGCCGACTTGAAGCAATGATAATTGTTGCAGATTCTGAAGCTCTATTAATTATCACAGGTACAGGAGATGTATTGGAACCGGATGATGGTATCATTGCTATTGGCTCCGGCGGGAATTACGCACTTTCTGCAGCTAGAGCATTACGAAACAATACAAAATTAGATGCAAAAGAGATAATCACAGAATCGATGAAAATTGCTGCTGATATATGTATCTATACAAATCACAATTTGATTATTGAAGAAGTATAATTTTTAATTAAGGATTTTATATGGAAAATTTAACACCAAAGAAAATAGTAAATGAACTTGATAAATATATAATCGGTCAGAAAGAAGCTAAAAAATCTGTAGCGATTGCATTACGTAATCGTTGGCGACGCCAACAAATCGAAGGTGATATTCAAAAAGAGATAATGCCAAATAACATAATCTTAATTGGTCCTACCGGTGTGGGGAAGACCGAGATTTCTCGAAGACTTTCAAAACTGGTAAATGCTCCTTTTATCAAAGTGGAAGCAACCAAATTCACAGAAGTAGGATATGTTGGACGTGATGTAGAATCAATGATACGTGAATTAATGAATATCGCTATAAACGATGTGCGAAGTGAAATGATGCGGGAAGTTCAGGAAAAAGCAAAAGCAAAAGCTCGTAGCAGAATATTAGATAAATTAGTTTCTGCTCCGCCTCTTAGTGCAACCGATACAGATGAAGAGATACAAAAGAAACAGGAAAGAGCAGCGCGTAATCGTGCGAAAATGGCTGCAAAATTAGATGCCGGTGAGCTTGATGACAGAGAAATCGAAATCAAAATAGCTCAGAATAAAGTACCGCATATAGAAGTTTTCTCAAATGCAGGTTTAGAAAATATTGATCTGCAATTAAGTGAAATGATGAAAAATATTTTTCCCGGAAATCACCAAGGAAAAGGGAAAAAAATGAAAATTTCTAAAGCGATGGAATATTTGATTAGCGAAGAATCCGCTTCAATGGTTAAACA
>JAMOPB010000421.1 GCA_027064945.1 Candidatus Cloacimonadota bacterium | reverse complement strand
TCTATTAGTTACAATAGTTATCTCGTCAGCGCGAATGCAAATTGAAGCAGACACACCAATAAATTTATTAGTATTATTTGGCTACATTCTGTTTATATGTTTCATTTTATATGTAACAGGTTATCTGCTTGCCAGGAAAGACCCTTATTTGCAAAGAACTCTGCCAATAGCTTTAGGACACAAAAATACAGGTTTGGCTATTTTGGTTTGTGTAGCAAATTTCTCACCGGCAACAGCACTTCCTGCCGTATTTTACATTATATCACACCACATTATGAATGCCATTTTTATCCAGAAATTTCGCAAATCAACTTAATTTTCTAATTTTATCTTTCCTGCGGCAGATAGCTCGTTTAAATATTTTTCCAAATCAGAGCTCAAATGTTCCTCAATATTAAACTTCATCCGTACTATATCTGAATATTGTGAATCAATTAATTCCGCATTTAATTTCCCGATTTTATATTTAAATGTTTCTGCAAAAGCATAATCAGTTTCTACTGAATATTCTTTAGTTTTCACTAATTTAATCAGTTTCTCGCTTTTTATCGCCGCTTCAACTGATTCTCCATAAGCTTCGATTAATCCTCTTATTCCTAATTTCACGCCTCCAAAATATCTTGTAACAACACACGCCACATTAGTCATATCATATTTTTTCAGCATATTCAACATTGGCTGACCTGCAGTTCCGGAAGGTTCTCCCGCATCGGACGAATGAAATATTTCAGCATTATCGCCTACTATATAAGCCCAGCAATTGTGATTTGCAAGTTTGTGCTTATCAGAAATTTTCGAGATAAATTCCTTAGCTTCTTTTATCGATTCTACATAATCTAAATGAGCAATAAATGTAGATCGCTTAATTTTAATTTCTACACTTCTTTCATTATTTACAGAATAAAAATATTTCATAAATGTTAATATTCCAATAAGTTTTTCAGATCATCAATTGTAAGACTTTTAAGCACTCCGCTTCCGCCTTCAATCAAGTTTTCAAAAAGCTCTTTTTTCCTATTTTGCAAATCCAAAATTTTCTCTTCAATAGTGCCTTTTGTAATCATCTTATATACATTCACCTTCTTAGTTTGTCCTATTCTATGCGCTCTGTCAATTGCTTGATTTTCGCCCATTGGATTCCACCAAGGATCCACTATTATCACTGTATCGGCAGATGTAAGATTCAAACCAAACCCGCCTGTTTTCAAACTCACCAAAAAAGCTCGAACATTAGTATTTTCATTGAAATTATTAATTACTTTCTGCCTATTACGAGTAGAACCATCCATATATTCGTGTTGAATATTCATCTCTTCCAACATCTCTTTCATAATACGCAACATTTGAACAAATTGACTGAAAATAATCAATTTTTTACCACTTTCTACAGCATCGGAAATTATCTCTTTTAAAAGAGCAGTTTTGCCTGAAATATCAAATTCTCGTTTTATATCTTCATCCAATAATGCAGGATGATTACATACTTGTCGTAACTTGGTTAATGCAGCTAAAATATGAATATATTTATCACCTTTTTCAGGTAAAGTCAGAAAATCTCTTCTCACTTTTTCTAAAACCTGCAAATACATTTTTTCTTGTAATGGATTCATCTTACAATATGCTATCTGAACTTGTTTATCAGGTAACTCAATTAACACATCTTTTTTACGACGTCGAAGAATAAAAGGAGAAATATGCATTTTCAGTTTGTCTAATGATTCTTTACTGTTATCTTCATTATTTACATAAAGTTTTTTAAATCTTTTCAAGCTTGGAAGATATCCCGGCATAAGAAAATCAAAAATTGACCACAGCTCTGTGGGATTATTTTCCACAGGAGTTCCGGAAAGTGCTATTTTATGCGATCCTTTTAATTTTTTCACTGCAATGGTTCTATGAGCTGCAGCATTTTTTATATGCTGAGCTTCATCTAAAATAATGTAATCAAAGTGCAATTCTTGCAACTGTTCAATATCGTTTTGGATAATAGAATATGATGCCAAAATAACATTTACTTGTAAATTTTCCAATAATTGCTTTCGTTCTTTTATATTTCCTTCATAAATTAAATATCGTAAGGACGGAGAAAATTTTTCGATCTCAGCTGCCCAGTTAAACAATAAAGTTTTAGGACAAATAATCACAGAAATGGAATCTGAAGGTAAACCGGCTAACACAGATAAAGATTGGATTGTTTTTCCTAAACCCATATCATCCGCTAAAATCCCTGATAATCCATAATGACTAAGCATAGTAAGCCAATGAAAACCCGCCTTCTGATAACTTCTCATAATTGGTCGTAATGTTTCGGTAATTGTTTTGGGATTTGGTAATTTTCTATGCAATATTGCATCGAACATTTGATCCAGATATTTATCTCCGAAAACTTTCACATTATTATTCACACTACTTAATTGATAAATATACGGTAAATTGTAAATTGAAAGTTTATAATTCTCGTTCACTTCTTTTTTACTGTTTTCAATCAATTCATCCACTTGTTCAAAAGCACTTTTATTATCAAAAAATAAAAGTCGCCCATCTTCTAAGCGTAAGAATTTTTCCTTTGTTGCAAAAAATTCTTTTAACTCTTCATGAGTGAAACTAATATCCTTATAATCATATTGCACAGCGTATTCAAACCAATCAATTTGCGAGCTTTGTTGAGTTTTAATAATAGGTTTCAACGTAACTTTGTAGATAAACTCTTTTTTTAGTTCATCAGATAATTCAATTTCCCAACTCGGTTTTGTATGCTCAAAAATCACCTGCTTCAATCTGGCAATATTATCATCTCCACTAAACACAAGCTGAGATTGATTTTCCAAACGATGAGATTGTGATTCCGGCAATAACTCTGTAAATTTACTAATCTCGTATTTTATTTGTGGTGGAATATAAAACCAGCATTCTTCCGCATTTTGGTCAAATCTTACTAATTCTGCCGGAAATCTGATAATTGACATAGGAATATACATGTCATCGCCATAATCCAGCTTACCGTCTAACACAATGTTTTCATCTTCCTTATAGAGTTTAAAACTAATTTTCGGAGTAGTATTATATAGACGGGGAACTTCAATATCTTCATCCAAATCAAGATAACATTTTATCAGACTAAGCTGTCTTGCTACAACTGAAAAAAGATAAACTAAATCAGCATTTTTTAGTTCCAAACCTTCATGGAAAATCTTTGAGGAAATTTCAGGATTAAATGGGAAATTTGCTGCATGAATAATATTCTTTTTGAAAATGTATGAAGTTTTTCCCAGATAAGCAGCAGAAATCAATTCAGAAGAAGAAGGTCGTAAAACATATCCGTTATTATTATTTTTACTAACAATAAAATTTATTCTATAGGGATTTTCAGAAAAGATTAATTTATCTCCCGTTTCTTTAATATAAATTTTATGCGCCAAGCTTTTCATTACAGTAAAGAAATGAATGAAATCTTTTTTATATATTGTAAAAAATGCAGCCTTTCTACTGAAGGAACATTTATATTTTTGCAAGGTCTTGAAAAATTCTACTTCATCTTCCGATAGTGCTTTTATTTGATTTTCTGTTTTAGAAATATTAGGAACATCCTCTTCCTTATAATCCCAACCAGCCAATAAAATTGCAATTAAACGAATATTCATTGGCAGATAACTTTTCAGATAAAATCTAATCTTATCGTTTTTCTTATTAAATACATCACTTATCTCAATCCGAGAATTTAATACAACCTGCTGCCAAAATTCATTATATTCCAATATTCTGGTTTGATATGTTTGCACAACTTGCTGCTCTAATATATCAGTGGAAAGATAATTGTAAGCATAATTCAATACAGTAAGATAATGCCGACAATCTTCCTTACCACAATCCGAACAAGTATGTTGAACAATTTTTCTACGTTTTTTGTCGTAAATAATCTCAATCTTTTGTAAAAATTTGCTTTCATTACCTTCAGAAGCCATAAATTCTAAAACAACATCCCCATTCTCGTTCAGGAATTTTTTATAAGTTAAAGCACCTTTCTTTAGATTTCTTACTGAACTTTTAAAATACCATGAATTTGAAAAAGCATGAAAATCGCTACTAAATAATTTTGCCACGCATACCACCTTGAAATAAAAAAATTAAATATCTCCAAGTTGTTAAGACAGCACAGCAAGTCAAGCGATAAAATATTGTTTTAAGCAATTCTAAATCGTAATTAATTATTTCACGTATTCAGCTTATATACTTCAATTTTTATAGTTGACACTATACTTAAAAAAAAATTATTAAAAAGTTTCCGAAAAGAACAAAAAATAGGAGGATATATGAGAAAATCGTTAATAATGTTTGTTATATTTTTACTCGCATTTCCATTTATGCTAAATGCGACTGGAAATATTGCAGGAAAGATCACTAAAGTCAATGGAAAACCGATTGAATCGGTATCTGTAATGATACCAAAAATCGAAAAAGGTACTTACTCAAAAGAAAATGGTAGTTTTTTTATTAAAAACATACCTGCCGGTAAATATGAAATCACAGCACAGTATTTAGGATACAAAACTGAAACTTCTACCATAGAAGTGGTAGATGGCGAAACTTCAATGGTAAATTTCAAATTAAAAAAAGAATCAATTGAAGTGGAAGGATACACAGTAAACGCTACTCGTGCTATTGAAAGAAAAACTCCCGTAGCTTTTTCAAATGTTGATACTGAAACTATCAAAGAAAAATACACTACAGGTGATATGCCAAGCATGCTTGATGATATTCCGGGCTTGTTTTCTACTACATCTGGTATGGGTGAAGCTGAGATCACAATGCGTGGTTTTGATGCAAATAAAATCCAAATCCTTATCAATGGTATTCCTGTAAATGATCCTGAAAGTCAGGTTGTGTATTGGAGTAATTGGACAGGACTTGCCTCAAATGTAAAATCAGTTCAAGTTCAGCGTGGAGCCGGAGCTTCTTTATATGGTTCAGGTGCGTTTGGTGGTTCTGTGAATATCGAAACAATGGGAACTACAAGTGACCAAGAATTTTCAATTAGAACTTCAACCGGATGGTATTCTACCGATGGAAAATCAGCTAATCAATACGGTGAAATGAAAGATTACAATCCAATTAACTACAATATTCAATTAAAATATAGCTCCGGAAAATTATTTGATAACAAGTTCCGTTACGATTTATCTGCAGAACGTAAAGCAGGAGATTATTATGTACGTGGTACTGAATATGACGGTTGGTCTTTTGGTGTGGAAACAGAAAACAAATTAGGGAGCCATGTAGTAAACGGTTCTTTTATATATGCTCCACAATCTCATAACCAAGCTCGTTCTACTTTTGATCCCGAATTAGGAAAATTTTTAGGACGTGAATTCAACTTTACAAATCATGATTGGCAAGAAAACAAATATCTTAAACCTCAATTCTCTTTAAGAGATAATTGGGTGATAACTCCACAAACCAAATTAATGACAAATGTATTTGCTACTTTTGGAAAAGGTGGCGGAAGCTACGCTAATAATATTATTTTTGATGCATCAAGCGGCGCATTACTCTTCAAAGACCTTCGTTCAGCCAGCTCTGAGCGAAGAGATTTTGCAAAATATGCGTATTATGTTTATGATCAAACAGGTTACATGATGGATGGATTTAGCTATAATGAAACTACCGGTGGTGGAACTTTTACTTGGGCTGGTGATGACAAAACCGTTTATAGCGGTTCAAATGTTTTCGCCGGAGATAAAAACCATTCATGGAAAATGACAAGTTATAACAATCATAAACAATTTGGAATTAATAGTTATTTAGATCATAACATTAATGATAATATAACTTTTGTTTTGGGTGCTGAAAGTAGATATTGGCAAGCAGATCATTATAAGGAAGGAACTAATTTCCGTTATTATGATCCTACAACAGCTGATTCCGTAAGCACATTTGATGCTTTTATGGTAGATTATGATTACACAACAGACGTACTTAATACTTCAGGATTTGCCAGAGCAAAAATTGAAATTCCTTTCGAATCTTACATTCAAGATGTAAATATTATGTTAGATGGTCAATATGCTGTTTATTATTCAAGTGTTGAGGAAAATCTTATTCCCTATTTTGATATTAATAAACAAGAATTTATAGATGAAGGTTTTTACGCTACAAAAAACGATTCCGTATTAGTTTGGGAACATCTTGAAAATGGAGATTCTACACAAGTTACTGTAAGAAAATTCGATGATGATGATTATTCCAGAACTTATGATTTCTTCTCTCCAAAAATGGGAGTTAATATTAACCTCAACGACAATTGGAATGTTCTTACCAATTATTCAATTGTATATAAAGAGCCAAGAGTAAAAGATTGGTATAATAGAAATGAAGGTCCTGGCGTAGATCAAGTAATTCTTGGAAAACAGAAAAAACTTGTGCCGGAAAAAGGTGAAACATTTGAAGTTGGAGCAGGTTATAGAAATGATCTATTCAACTCAGATATTACATTCTATCATACAAAATATTCCGATAAAATTGAAAATGCAAGTATTGGCCAAGGCGAACAAGCTTATACCGCAACACTAAATGTTGGAAGTGCAATCCATCAAGGTGTGGAATTATCATTTAACAGTAAATTTAATAATTTTGATACAAACGCTTCAGCTACATTCTCTAAGAATAGATGGGATGATTTATCCGATTTGGGAGTTGATCAAATCTTCTATGAAAATGCAGCCGATGTAGAAAATAAAGTTGTACCATTCTCACCCGAAAAAATGGCTTCAGCTTCTGTTGGTTACACTTTCCATGATATGCCGCTTTTGGGTAGTTTAAGACTTGGTCTTAATGCAAAATGGAATGATGAATATTACACAACTTATGATAACGTTTATTGTAAGCAAGAATACTATTATGATGAAGATGGTAATTTTGTTTCAATGGGTGAACATGAATATGTAGATAATCCGGGAGCAGGTCATTATGATTGGGATCCTGTAAATGAAACTTATATTGTAAACGCTTCTAACAGTGGAGATTATGATAGAGAATGGATTCTTAGAAGTTCCAAACTTCCTGAATTCTTTGAGTTAAACGGTTCAATTTCTTATAAATTCTATTTGGGAAATCATGAAACATCAATCAAATTGAATGTAAATAATATGTTGAATAAGAAAGATAACTATTCTAAAGCTGCAATTACAAAAGCTTATGGCATGCAGATTAAGAATACAGATGAAAATGGCAATGTTACTTGGGATGATCCTACATTTGGTGAAGCTGCAACTAGTGGAAATGCTGAAGGTAGCGGATATTATCCTTATCTTAGCCCTTCTCCTTTATTGAATGTATTCCTTACAATGGAAATTAAATTCTAAGCAAAACAGATAAATCCATAGCAGGTTGGATAATCTCCGGCCTGCTTTTTTTATAAAAAAAAATTATGAACAAATTAGATCAGATAATTTCAAAAGGCAACACACCAAGCGCGCCATTTTTAGCTCTGCCAGGTTTACAAAAATTGCCATTTAATATAACTCAAGCTTTGCAAAATCCATATCTGCATTATCAACTTATTCAGACAAATTACGCATTATTTCAACCTGATATCGTTTTCCCCATAATGGATCTTTCTTTGGAAGCAAGTGCTTTGGGAAAAGAAGTTGTTTTTCAAAATGATAAACTACCGATTATCATTGATTCAGAAAAATCAATTCCTTCAAATATCTTTTCTGATAAAATGATGGATAATTGGAGAATAAAATACTATCTTCAAACAATCAAACTAATGCGTGATAATCTTCCAAAAAATGTTATTAGAGCAGCTTATGTAACAGCTCCCTTCACTTTAGCCGCTTTGCTTTTAGGCTTTGAAAAAGCCAAAAATGAAGTTGAGACAAATTCTAATTACCTGGAAATGCTAATACAATTTTGCACTCAAAAAACA
>JAMOPB010000420.1 GCA_027064945.1 Candidatus Cloacimonadota bacterium | reverse complement strand
AGGATTATTGGTGTCATTAGAAGTAATTGCTACTGATCCGGTATATTCACCTGCTGCTTCAGGTGTGAAACTAACGGTAACGTCAATATTTTCTCCGATAGCTAAAGAATATTCTGAAATTGAAATCTCGAAATCTTCGGTTACATTGATAGTACCGTTTAATTCTGCATTTCCGAGATTAGAAATTGTAAAAGTTTCTGTAGCTGTTTCATTCGGAGCAATATCGCCAAAATCAATTTCGGTTACATTAACACTGAAAATAGGAGCTTCAGTTACTGCTCCTCCACCAGGGAATGTGATCATATCGATCCATCCGCAATCAGAACCATTACTTACAGAGCCGTCTTTTTCGTATTTCCATTCGAAAGTAACTTCTCCGGCTGAAACTTCGAATGTTTCTTCTGTCCAATTTGCTTCACCTGACCATTCTGCCTGAGATTGACCATCAATATAGAAACGAAGATAATCATAACTAGATTCGCTAGAAACTTTTTTCCAGAAAGAAATCTCGCCATCAGCAGCAATATCCATTGTAATAGAAATTGAAGCTGTTTGGTTATCATTGATATCAACGTTTTGCATTGAATGGCTGCCTTCTTGAGCATCGTTGGAAATTTGCCATCCGGTAGATCCTTGTTCCCAATCAAATGATGAAAAATCACCTGTTTCGAAATCTTCAAATACAAGACCTACAGAAGGATAGAATGTTTCATTTGCAGTATAAGCACCGGCATTGACTGCCATTGCTAAGATTGCAGTAGAACCTTCTTCTGCATCTTCTGATACTGAAATCTCAAATGTTAATTCACCTGTTTCATTACTCTCTAAGCCTGCTAAATTAGATTCTGCAGAATCTATTGTGATTATGTTTGGGGTAGAAGTAATTAGACTTGCTTCTAAATCAGGAGAAGTAACTGAACCGATATTTGTAACAGGAATTGTGATTGTTGCTGTTTCGCCGGCATCTAATAAGCCATTATTTCCGGAATCTTCAATTATCATATTTCCAATTTCAAAAACAGGACCTTGTAAGGTTATATTTAAGTTTGTTGTCCAAGTTGCTTCATTGCCAACCATTGTAACGGTTAATTCAGCAGAATATTCATCAGGAGCATTATCGGCAATTTCCACACCAAAAGCGTCAGAGAATGATGAAGTTGTTTCTGCATCAATATCACCAACCGCTAATGTAGCGTTTGTAACTGATAAATAATTATCTTCAGTAGATAGTGTAGCTGTGATTCCTGTTGCAGGCTCAGAACCAACATTTCTGAAATCCATGTCAAATGAGATGGTTTGTCCAAATGCTGTGGAGCCATTTACTTCATAATTTTCTACAACTGTATATGGTCCATCATTTGGAATAACTTCGATGAGTTCAATTATTGGTTCTTTATTTTGAGCTGTGATAACAAGTTTAGCATTTCCCGGAACTGTAAATGGAGTAAATTCCATTGTAGCGGAACCGTCTTCTCCTATCAAAGCTGTTCCATGAATTTCACCGTCAAGTGTTAATGACGCATAAGAATATGGTGTCGCATTAATAGTCATACTTTCCATTCCGATTAAGATTGAAGAAGGATAAGAAGCTTCATTTGTTGTAGGAACACCTAAATAAGCAGTTAATGAAGGATCACCCATTAAAGAATAAATTTCCCAATAATAGTCAGGGCGTGATGAATTACCTTCCATAACAGCTAAGTTACCGTTAACAATCATAGAACCTGTAGAAGTAAACCAATTTGCAAAAGTAGCTTCGTTTTCTTGATCATGGAATAATCCGTCATAAACTCCGCGACCTGTTTGATCATATGTAGGACCATTTCCAACTATTGGACCGGCTCCAACTGCCCACCAATAATCTTCATCCCAATATGTACTGTTTGTACCACCGATATAACCGATAGCACCTTGATCTTCTGCACGTAACCATGCTTCTCCAAAACAAGTTTGTGTTTCGAATTTATTGGTAAGACAGCAGTTTCCTACAGCTAAAGGATATTCATGAATGTTTCCCAAACTATTAATATCTGAAATTGTAAAACTTGGATCATGCCAAGTTGTTGGTGAACCATGAGCAGTATAATTGATATATCCAATACCATTGGCTACATCAGCAATAATTTGTGAATCACTGGATCCTGAAGCAGGATAGAGATAAGTGTGAGAATCAATGTTATGATTCATATTAAAATATTGTTGTGTTCCATAATTAATAGCACCATTACCGTATGTTGGTGCATTATTTGAATCTACACCTGCAATCATCACAACTTCACCAAGATAACTAGGATCCGGCATTTCATATTTTTCATATTCTAAAGTTTTATCAATTTGAGGTTGGAGTTCTGAAGTGTTATTTGCACTAAAACGTCCATAATACATTTCAGGTAAGAAGTCTGTGCCATCCAATTTCACATAATCTAAATCTGTGATATGACTTCCGGTAGTTCCGCTATAAGCAGGAATTTGAGCAACATCACCTACGAAAAGAACAAAAGAAGGAGCAGGATTTTCTGCTGTGGCATTGTCATATTGTTCTTGGATAAAAGATTTTATTTGTGGTTTTGTAGAACCGATTTCATCTGTATATCCTGTGATTACATTATATCCCATTTCTATTTTCCATTGAATAAATGGAGCGAGTTGATCTTCAAACATAGGATCGGAAATAATGATATAGCTAATAGGATAATTTGTAATTTCATCACGAGTTTTTGTGTAGTTGAAAATTGATCTGCTATAAACATATTCAAAATAAGGACTAAATGTTTTTGCTCTTTTTTCAGCAGTTAAACTTAAGTCAGCGTTATCGAATTTGACACTAATGTTTACATTGTTGTAAACTTTGATTGAGTTTGTGCTTGGGTTGTATTTTACAGGTTCAAAAACTAATGCAAATAAACGCATGCCACGCATAATTCCAAGTTCTTCAACTCTTACATTTGGTTGGTTGTTATAGCCGTGTTTGCTATATGCTTCTTGGTTGTATTCAAAAGCAGGAATTTCAGCGTTCTCATTCTTTGAAATAGATGGTTGAGCCGGCATAACCGGTAATTCTAATTGAGCTTCTGATACATCAAAGCTCACCATTTCTGCTGATACCTTAGCTCCAAAAGGAACTGAGATAATTTTACGTAATACCGGAAGCTTAGGAGCACCAAGCTTTGCAGTGTGTGTGAAATCATCAATTTGTAAATTTGTAAACATTCCTCTTTCTGTACTCACTTCTACAGTGTTTATTGCGTCAAATGCAAAATTTGCATTAAAACCGAAATCACTAATAGAAGAGATTTCAGATTTAGCAACTTGCTTAAAAGTGATTGCTTGGTTAGCAAACAAGCTTATTGAAGCAATTGCTATGAAAACTAAAAGTAATAATTTTCTCATCATTTGTTCTCCTTAATATTTAAGTTATTTTTTTGCTATCTATAATGCAAATGTAATTCCAAACGAGTAATTAATTTTATGATTAAGAAAAATTATTCTATTGATGGAGAACTAAAATAAGGAGACGGGAAAATATTTGACAAAAAAATACAAATATAAAATCTCACAAAAAATAAGTTATAATAACAGGTTCAAGAGTTTATTTCAGAACAATATTTATAAGTTTTGATGTTATAAGATTTTAAATAAATATATCAAATATGGCAAACTCGCAAAGTTATTTGAAAGAATCATCAGGCTCATAATCTCTATCTTTCTGTGGTCAATAGGGAACGCAGGTTTTAAGCTGATTTCTTTCTTTTTTGCGAAATAGCAAAGTAGGTTTAAATGGCAATTTATAGATTAATGGGAATTGATTATGGAGAGAAAAGAGTTGGTATTGCGCTTAGTGATCCAATGCAGATTATTTCCAAACCATTTGTAGTACTTCCTAATAATGAAAAATTATTTGAAGCAATTAGCGAGATTATAAGGAATGAGAATGTGGGGCAAATTATTTTAGGGCTACCATTAAATCTTTCAGGTGAAGATTCCAAAAAAACAATTGAAGTGCGAGCTTTTAAGAAGAAATTGGAGGAGCAAGTTGAAATTGAAGTTATTTTTTATGATGAAAGATATTCCACTGCAGAAGCTACTGATTTATTAAAAGAGATGGGATATTCTCCAAAAGAGAGAAAAAAAGTTATCGATAAAATGGCTGCATCAATTATTTTAAAAAATTATTTGGAAGATAGACGATGAGAAAATGGATTTTGCTTTTTATTGCTATTCTTCTTACTGTGTTATTCATTTTTTCACAATCTTTTCTTAAAACTAAAGAGTTTAACGATATCTATTTTCGTATTCATAAAGGTGAATCTGCCTTAAGCATTGCCAATAGATTAGCTGATGAAAATCTGATAAATTCTCGGTTTGCGTTTTACTGGTTTACTCGTTTTAGTGGGAAAGCAAAGAATTTGGATTATGGTTTGTACCATTTTGAGGGTAAATTAAACAGTTGG
Organism: Candidatus Cloacimonadota bacterium; assembly: GCA_027064945.1. Taxonomy (GTDB): domain Bacteria; phylum Cloacimonadota; class Cloacimonadia; order Cloacimonadales; family TCS61; genus DAOWES01. The sequence continues at coordinate 3,492 of JAMOPB010000420.1, read as the reverse complement.
GATATATTAAAGAAGATAGAATCAGGGCAAGTACAATTAAAAAAAATTACTATTCCTGAAGGTTTAAACTTAAAACAAACATTTCTTATCTTAAAGAATAATAATTTGGGTGAATTTGCTATATTTGATAGTCTTAGTAAAAATGCCGATTATATTGAGGAATTAACAGGTTTTGATGCAACAAGTTTAGAAGGATTTCTTTATCCTGAAACATATTTTTTCCCTGAAAATGCATCTGAGAAATTTATTTTAAAAACAATGGTGGAGCAGCATTTTTCTCAAACTAAAGATTTAGATTTTTCACATTCAAAAGAGATGAATTATTATTCGATATTAACTTTAGCTTCAATTGTAGAAAGAGAAGCACAATTTGAAGAAGAAAAACCAATCATTGCCAGTGTTTATCTGAACAGGTTAGATATTGGCATGAGATTGCAAGCAGATCCAACCGTTGCATATATATTGGAACTAAATGGTGAAAAGAGAAAGAAAATCTATTATAAGGATTTGAAAATAGATTCTCCATATAATACATATCTACACAAAGGTTTACCTCCCACACCTATTTGCAGTCCGTCAAAATCTTCAATAAAAGCTGTTTTGGAACCTAAAGAAACAGATTATTTTTATTTCTTTGCATCAGGTGGAGGAAGACATACATTTAGCCAAACTTATAGCCAACATTTATCTCGCCAAAGGAATTAATTATGGAACATAAAATATTTTTAGATTTAGCAATAATAATTTTTTTATCAAAAGTATTAGGAGCTATTTCTCGTAGATTTCGTCAGCCACCCGTAATAGGAATGTTATTTTTAGGGGTGATATTAGGTCCAACTGTTTTGGGATTTATAAAACCTGATGAGATTATTCTTTGGATTGGGAAAGTAGGTGTTTTGTTTTTGCTTTTTGAAGCGGGGATAGAAACCGATCTAAAGCAGATAAAAAAAGATTCCAAACAAGCGCTTGTTCCTGCAATGGGCGGGATTATATTACCTTTCACCTTCGGTGCTGTATTGGCTTATTTTATCAATCATAATTTAGCAGAAGCTATGGTTGTGGGAGTTATATTTACAGCCACAAGCGTAAGCGTGAGCGTGATGACTTTACTTGATTTGAAAAAACTGAAGCATGTGGAAGGCAGAACAATAGTAAATGCCGCAATTATTGATGATATTGTTGGAATTCTTTTACTTACGATTGTATTCGGAATAACTGCAAATAACGGTGGATCTTCAAGTATGATTTTTTGGCAGTTTGGGAAAATCGGATTATTTTTTGTTTTAACAATTTTTGGAGGATATTTCTTACTTAAACCTTTTTTTCTAAATCTTCATAAACTTTTATTGGATAATGTGGTTGTCTCTTTGGCGGTGGCTGTGGTTATGTTATATGCTTGGTTAGCCGAAAGCACAGGTTTAGCTGCAATTACCGGCGCATATTTTGCAGGACTTTTTTTAGGTCAAACAGAATATAAAGCAAAAGTTCATGAAGGGATTTCCGCATTAGGAAAATCTTTTTTTGTAGATGTTTTTTTTGTTGGAATTGGTTTGGAATTTGATCTTTTTGATATTGAAACGAAACCGATAATAGTGATAAGTTTTATTGTCCTGTCGATTGTAGGGAAAATTATTGGTAGTGGCATAGGAGCAAGAATAAATGGATTTGATAATGTAAGATCTTTACGTATCGGAATAGGAATGGTGCCAAGAGGTGAAGTAGCTTTAATTGTGGCAAATATGGCTGTAGCAAAGAATTTGATTTCATCAGATTTTCTCTCCGCAACAATCTTAATGGTTATTGCCAGTGCAGTCTTCACACCTTTTATGTTAAAATTTAGCTTTACAAAAATTGGAAGCAAAGGCTTTAAATAGCCTGCAGAGTTATTTTGTGATAATCTTTAACTCTTAGAAAATTTCTAAGTAAAAATTTGGAGGATAAATGTGGAAAAATATAATTGATAAAGATCTTATTGTTATCAATCCTCAAGTAGATTCGAAAAGTGAACTTTTTAAAGGTATGGTTGATCATGTTTATACACATGATTATCTGATAAATAGTAAAAAGTTTTTAAATGAACTAAAGAAACGAGAAAAGATTGCAAACACAGAATTGATGCCGGGAGTAGCACTTCCACACGCAAGATCTGAAGTTGTAGAAAAATTATTTCTAACAATTATCATTTTAAAAGACGGGATAGATTATGATAATCCGGATATGGGAAAAGTGAAAATTGTCTTTTTCTTTGGATGTGCTGAAAATCAGAATAAAGAATATCTTCAACTATTGGCAAAATCTTCAAGATTATTACGCGATGATCAATTTAGAGAAAAGCTGATTGCTTGTGAAAGCAAAGATGAAGTTTATAATCTTATGTTGGCATATGAAGATGAAGAAGAAACCGAAGAAGTTGAAAACAACTATCTGATGATCCTTACTTTGCATCATTCTGAAAAAACACCGGAAGTATTGGAAGCAATGGTGGAAGTGGGAATTACCAATTCATCGATTGTAGAATCTACTTCTATGGCGCGTAAAATGGCATATGAAATGCCAATTTTTGCAGGACTTAGCTATATGGCACATGGGAAATCATCAAATTCATCTCTATTTTTTGCATACATAGAAAAGCGTAAACAAGCCGAAAAATTAATGAAAGTATTAAAACAATATAAGATAGATCTGAATGAAAAAGGTGTTGGGTTTATCCAAGTAATTAGACTTGAACAGGTATTGGGAAATTTTGAAGAAGATATTGAATTTTGATTATTTTTATCTGAAGTTTAAGGAGGAGTTGATGAAGAAATGGGGACTGTTAATGATTTTTCTGATAACAATCTTTCCATTGAATGCAGCAAATTATGAGATTCAATTGGATTGGGATGAGTTTGGTGGAGAATGTAATGGATTTATTAGTGGCACGATTGGGAACAAAACAGAATTTGTGAATGGAGTGGCAGATGAAACTGCCTTAGATGGCAAATTAATTTCTGTGGGGGAAGGCAAATCCAAACGAGCAAAGCAACTTTTTCATATTCAAGCAGATGAAGGCTATTTTACTTTTTGGATTAAAGATAAATTTGCTGATGATGATTTGATGAATGATCCTACTTTGATAGCTCAATCTAAACCTCAAATTTCAATTTATAAAGACGGAGATTTATTGGAATTGATAAAAGTTCCTGATGGTGAGGGACTTGCATGCAAAGTTTTTAGCTTAGACGCTGATTTAGGTGAAATTGATCGCGAAATAAGATATTATCCAAAATCAAGAATTATAATTGGTAGAGTTTTGGATGCTGTAACGGGTGAAGCATTAGGCAAAGCAAACGTGGAATTGCGAGATTATTATCAAGACAGCCAAATATTTACAACAGATGAAAGTGGTCTATTTATATTTCCGGCTGATGTTACTCAATATGATTTAACGGTTGGGAAATTTGGATATATCGGAGCAAGCAGGAAAGTTAGTATGGGTGCTGATGAGATTCC
>JAMOPB010000419.1 GCA_027064945.1 Candidatus Cloacimonadota bacterium | reverse complement strand
AAATATTCGTGTTTATTTGTGTAATTCGTGAATAAATAAAATGTTACATTTTCATCCTTCGATAAAATCATCCTGCGTCGGATCAATCAGGATGACCTTTAATACAAAAGTATAATGGATAATGGATAATGGATAATGGATAATGTATAATGTATAATGTGAAGAGAGAGAAGTGACAAGTAACAAGTGAAATGTGAGAAGCAAGAAGTAGTAAGTAGAAAGTAGTAAGTAGAACAAGCTGCCAGCTTGTATCTTCTGCAACTTAGCAAGTTGCGCTACAATAGAAAATACTGCATTTCAACAATGATAATGGCTATATCAATAATTATTCGTGTTTATTCGTGCAATCCGTGGACAAAAAAAAGCAAAATCTGGTTCTTATGGGTTCATTATTTTCATTTTATTATTTTAGATTACTTTTCATTTTATCCTATTACTTTGAATTACGTTTGATATTTTTTATTCCAAACATATAGTAAATTAAAAATTTGACTTTAAGATGCTTACTTTATTTTTGAGATAGATTGATCAAAATAAGTTTGCTATATGATGCAATTTTCAAAAGAAAATTATTAATAGGAAAGGAAAGAAACAATCATAATTTTTAGAAAATTATATAAAAGTAGGAGATGTTGATGAAAGAAAAATTAGAATTAGCAGGAGAATTTGCTTCAGATAAATTTAGTAATCATGGTAATTGTGCTCAAGCAGTAGTTTGGGGTGTTAGCCGGGTAATTGAAGAAATAGATGAAGAATTGGTTAAGGTTGCACATTCGTTTAGTGCCGGTGGAGCAGGTGTTGGTGTTGGGGCCTGTGGAGCTTTGTCAGGTGGCATGTTGGCATTAAGTGCAATTTTTGGAAGAACAATTGAGAATATGGGAATTGATGAACATAAACTAAATGCAGATTTAAATCTGGAGCTAGTAGAAAAATTTAATTCTTATTTTAAAGGTCATTCTTGTAATGATTTCCAAAAATTAATAAATGGTAAAATCTATAATTTAAATAATCCTGATGAGAAAAAAATATGCAAAACGCCTGAATTTAAATCAAATTGTAAAGTAATGGTTCAGAAGGTTTCCGAGTGGACAGCAGAGTTAATCTTAGAAAATAGTAAATAATAATTATATACGAGAAATTTATAATAAAATAATGCAACCTCTAAAGCAAGAATGCCTAGAGGTTGCATTATATTTTCTATCTATTCACAGATGTATTCTTGCAAGTTCCAAGAGCAAAATGTAATTATTTCATTTCGATTAATCGCTTTTTCGTTGTAATCATTTATCATTTTAACTACTTTCGGCACTTTTTCATCTTTAACCATTGCTGTGAATGAACTATTAAATCCCGGCCAAACAGATGTATTCAAGCGAGGATCGCCTGCATGATCTTTTCCTGTTACTTTTTCCACTACTTGATAACTATCTATCTTTTCTGAGCGCATCATTTCGATTAATTCATCTAAGACACTTATGTTACATGTACAGTAAATCATTTTCATATTCTATTCTCCTTTTAATTCTTTACGGTGCATGCTCATATATAGCACAGGTACAAACACCAAAGTGATTAATGTTGAAACTAATAATCCACCTATAACAGTAATTCCCAAAGGTTTCCACATTTCAGAACCCATTCCGGAAGAAAGAGCTAATGGAACCATTCCCAAGATTGTAGTTAAGGCAGTCATCATTACAGGACGTAAACGAGAATTTCCTGCTTCGATTATTGCATCGGATAGATTTTTTCCACGAGCACGTAAAAGGTTGATGTAATCTACTAATACAATACCATTATTTACCACAATACCTATCAACATAATTAATCCGATAAAAGTTACAACTGAAAGACTTTCTCCGGTTAATAAGAATGCAATTATCACACCAATAATTGATAATGGAACGGCAAACATAATAATTAGAGGGTCTTTGAATGAACCGAATTGACTTGCCATTACCATATAAACCATAGCTAATCCCAATAAGAAAAGCATATACAAGCTACCGAAAGATTCATCTTTATCAGATACTTTACCACTCATTTTAATAACAAGATCATTTGGCACATCTAATTTATCCAATTCAACTTGAATTTTTTCTACAGCTTCTCCTAGGGAGATATTATTTACGTCTGCAAAAACTTTTACCATACGCTGCTGGCTTTCGTGATGAATTTCCAAAGGACCATTTGATTGTTCCAATGTTGCTACTGAAGAAAGTGGAATCATTTTACCGGTTACACTTGTAAGCATCAAGTTTTGCAAATTATTAATATCATTCCTATATTCAGGAGCATATCTTAAATTAATTTCATACTCTTCACCAGCATCTGTTAAATCTCCTGCATTTACACCATAAATACTTTGACGAATAGTCATTGCAATTATTCCTGCATTTAATCCAAGTGCGGATGCTTTATCTTTATCGATATTTACTTTTAGTTCTAATTTACCTGCATCAATAGTTGTTCCTGCATTTTTTAAGTAAGTCTGACTCTCAAAAAGATTTTCTACTTTTTGGGCAAATTCATTTATCGAGTCATAATTTTGACCTAAAATATTAATCTCGATATCTCTTTTATTTCCTAAAAGAGCCATACCCAATATTGATCCACCTGTTATCTGAAATTCCTCAATTTCAGGAATTTCTTCGATTCGTGGGCGAATTTTCTCTGCAATTTCTTTTGTCGTATAATCTCTATCATCAGGTAAGACAAGTTTTCCACCTATTGTTGCGCAGTTTACACCTTCTTCAAATCCCATCATAGAAAGTAAACTTTCTTCTGTTTGACCATTAATTGAATAAAGTGCGAGTAAATCAGGAACTTCTTCAAGGATAATCTCTTCTACTTTTTTGGAAACTTCCTGAGTTTTTTGAACGCTTGAACCAACTTCTAATTTTATTACAACATTAAGATCACCTGCATCAAATTCAGGAATATAGTTCGAGCCTGATTGCATTCCAAAATAGAGCACAACAATAAATAATAACACAACACCGGCGATAATTGATTTTCTATGGTTTAGTGCATGACCAAGAAATCTGCCATACGCTTGCTCAGTATCATTAAAGATTTTCTCACTTAATTTGAAAAAATTACTTTTTTTCTTTTGCTTACGTTTATTTTTTAAGAATTTTGAGGCAAGCATCGGAGTAAGTGTGAGAGCAGTGAAAAGTGATGATAGGATGGTAACAGAAGTTAGAATTGCTAACTGCTTAAAAAGAACACCAACAATTCCTTGCATAAATATCATTGGAATAAACACAGCAATAGTAGTTAGAGTGGAAGCTGAAATTGCCATTCCCATCTCACTTGTTCCAAAAATTGCTGCCTGAGCCGGTCTCTCTCCGTTTTCAATATGTCTTTTTATATTTTCAAAAACCACAATAGTATTATCCACAACCATTCCAATTGCTATAGCTAATGACATCAATGAGAAAATATTCACAGTGTAACCGGCTATATACATAAATATAAAGGCTGTGATTAATGAGAATGGAATTGTTAAGATAACAATCAAACTACTTTTGAATTCACGTAAGAAAAAGAATACAACTAAGATAACGAAAAGTGATGCCCAAAAGATAGTCTCTGTAAGGTTTTTAATCGAATGAGACACTAATTCTGATGAGTCGAGAAGTTGATTAATTTTCACATCTGTAGGCAATGTTTTGTTGATTTTGTCAATTTCTTGTTTTACTGCATTTGCTACGTTCAATGTGTTTGAACCTGATTGCTTTTGAACCATCATTATCACTGCATTTCTTTTCATTGAACGACAAAGTATGTCTTTTTCCATAAAGCCATCGCTTACTTCTGCTATGTCTTCCAAACGAACTACTTTCCCATTAAAAGAACTAATCACAATCTTTTTTATATCATCTACAGATTCATAATCAGTTGGCACTTGTACAGAAAGGTCATAACCGCCAAGTTTTATGTTTCCTCCGGGAATAGAAATATTTTCTAATTTCAATATTTCTGCCACATGTGAAATGCTTAAATTATAAGCTTGCAATTTAGTTGGATCAACTTCCAGTTTTATTTCACGCTCTGGAGCTGCAATTACCAATACTGAAGCCACACCGGATAGATTTTTCAATCTATTACTTACGTTATTTTCTATGATATTGTTGATGCCTAAGTAATTTTCATTGGCTTCAACACCATAGATTAAAATTGGCATCATACTACTATTCACACGATAGATAAACGGGCTTTCAGCTCCAGCGGGTAATTTTTGCTTTACAATATCCAAAACATCTCTAGTATTGTTGGCACATTCATTTAAATCTGCTTCATAATTAAATTCCAAAGCAATTAATGAAACATTATCTTTGGATGTTGAAGTAATGCTTTTAAGATCAGTTACTCCGGCTAAAACTTTCTCTAAATTCTTTGTTACTTCTTTTTCTACCTCTTCGGCACTTGCTCCGGGATAAACGGTTACAACCGTCATCATAGGCATTTCTATATCGGGTAAAACATCCACTGGAATCATCATCTTTGAAACTAATCCAAATATAAGGATCGCTATAAAAAGCATCATGATGAATACAGGGTTTTTTACCGAAATTTCTGGTAATCTCATAATTTCTCCCTATTTTTGGATTTGATCGCCATCAAATATTTTAGTTTTTCCTTCAACAACGATTTCTGTGTTTTCAGCTAGGTTATTAACTGCAACCATATCACCTAAATTATATACTATTTCAACGTTTCTGCGTTTTGCAATATTGCCATTAACAACATATACATAAGAAACTCCGGTTCCGTTTTGACGTGAAATTGCTCTACGTGGGATTAAAACTTCTTCTGTAGGTTTGTATTGCAGTTTTATTTTAGCAAACATACCGGGTTTTAACTTATGCTCGATATTTGATAAAGTAAGTTCCACTTTGCAAGAACGTGTTGTATGAGCAATGATTGGGGAAATTTCTGTTACTTTTGCGGAAAATTCTTCATCTGAAGCATCACAGCTAACAATTGCATTTTGACCAATAAAAATATCAGATAGATCTTTTTCGTTTACAGCAATTTCTAACTTAAGGTTATCCATATTAACAATTTTTACAATTCCCGGAGCATGAGAATAGCCTAATTCTAAAGCGGGAGTAAAAAGGTAATTTTCTCCTTCGTTAACATAGATATCTGCAACTACACCGGAAAAGAAAGCTCTGATTTCTGTGCTTTTCTTTACCATTTGGTATTTGGCTTCAGCAGCTTCATATTTTGCTTTTACGTGATCAAAATCAATTTGGGAAACTGCATTCTTCTGAAGCAATCTTTCCATTCTGTTAAAATCTTTTTCCAATGTTTTGTATTCGATTTCTGCTTGTGTAAGCAATTCCCCGGAAAGTTCCGCTATTAAATCACCTTTTTGAACTTTATCTCCAACTTCAACATAGATTTTTTCAATTCTTCCGGGAAGTAATGCTCCGAGATTTGCTTCTTGTTCTGCTTGCATTGCTCCTGAGAACTCTTTTTCTCTTACGATTTCAGATTTTTGTGCTACTGTCGTAGTTACTTTTACCACTTTTTTTTCTGCTACTTGTTCAACTTCTTTTGTTGCACAACTTGTTAATATGATTGCGCTAAGGATAACGCCTGATAATATTTTTTTCATTATTACTCCTATAAATTACCCATTGCTTTTTGCAATTTGGTGTATTCGATTTGGTATTCTGTTTTTGCTGAGATATTTTCTGAAACTGCTTTTTGCCAAAGTGTTTGTGCGTCTAAAACATCTGATGATTTAGCTAAACCTTCTGCAAATTTATCTTTATTTGTTTCAAGATTTTTTTCAGTTTGTTTTACTGCTTTGGCAGTAATTAACAATTTATCTTTAGCTTCGTTAAAATGTTGTTTAGCTTGGATAATTTCCAATGAAATCAATTCTTTCGTTTCTTCCAGACTATATTGTGCAGCTCTTTTCTGATGTTCTAATTGAGCTAAGCGGAAACCTCTTTTATTCCAACTGAAAAGTTGCATTTCTGCCATAATTCCAACTGTCCAGTCTTTACCAAATTCTTCTTCAAATCCGTTGTAAGGATTTGGATTTGCCCAAAAATATGATGCATTAAGCGCTATATTTGGAAGATAATTTCCCAAAGCTACGCGTTTTGCAGATTTGGAAATTTTCACTGCATTTTCCAAAGCTGTAATTTCAGGTCTAATTTCTTTATTGGTCGGGATAGAATGCAATTCATCCAAATTACCTTCAAGCTTCAATTCAGCTTCGAGATCTCTCCCCAATAATTGGTTAAGAGCATATTTGGACAATTGTAATCCATTTTTAACTTTAAGCTGCATAAGCTCCGCTTCATTTAGCTTTATTTCGCCTTGAAGAAGTGTGTTTGGAGTGATAACTCCTTCATTTAAATAATTTTTCAAGTCATTTACATGTTGTTCAACCGCAGCTTTATACTTATCTGCCAGATCAGCTTTTGCTTCCAATGAAATTACGCGCCAAAAATATTCTTCTGTTTTTAATAGCAATTCCTGACGTGAAAGCTTGCTGGTAGATTCTGCAATCTCTCGGCTGTATTTACTAATCTTATACTTCTCTAATAATTTTCCACCGGTAAAGATTGGTTGAGTTAAATTTACACTGGCAAGGTAAATATCTTCTTTACCAATTTTGAGTTCTTGACTTGGTAATACAGCCCAATTTTCTACAATTACATTGCCATTTGCATCCAATATAGGATTACCATTCTCATCTGTCATAATGATAACATTTCCCTGAGCATCGGCAATTGGTAATGCCAGATCGGGAGTTGTCATTGAGAACTTTTCATTCATCTTTGTGTAAGAACCTGTAGCAGTTACCTTTGGAAGAAAATCGGTAAAAGCGGCTTTGGTTCCTGACTCAGCTGCACTTTTCAGTTCTAATGAACTCTTATAATTTCGATTGTTTTGTAACGCTAATTGCTTACACTCTTCCAAACTTAAAGAAAATAAAGATGAAAGAGTAAATATAGCAATTACTGTTGTGATGATTTTTTTCATTAGTTACCTCTTTTTAACAAACCTTGTCTTAATACTTTTTCAATACGATTTTTCATTTCAGTTAATGGAAAATTTTGATTTTTAACAGCCCATTCAGTTAAAATATAATCCATTGTCCCAAAGATTATGTAAGATACAGCTTCAGAATCTACATCAGCGATTGATTTTTCTGCTTTTGCATCGTCGATCAAACTTTGTAAATAAGCAATATAATCTTTGAAAGGCTGATATTCCGGGAACTTTTTGTAGAATTGAGGACTTTGCCTAATTTCTACTCCAATGAAGCGAGCAATATATGGTGTTTCTGTGATAACTATGATGTGGTAATCGAAAAATTTTGATAATTTATCGAATGCACTCTCTTCATTTTCTAACATTTTTTTCATTATATTTAACTTGTCTTTAGCTAATTCTTCAAATGCTTTTATAAACATTTCATCTTTGCTTTTAAAATAAAGATATACTGTGCCTTCAGCAACATTTGCTTCTTTAGCAATTTCTGAAATATTGGTTTTATGGAAACCTTTTTCAGCAACTGTTTTAATTACTGCTTGCATAATTGCTCTACGCTTTGACTCTTTTTTAGCCAATACTTTCGCACTATTTTTATTATAAGCCATAATTTCTCCTTTTAATTTAATTTTTGAACAATTTATTTAATAGGGTTAAATTGTCAAATTAAACAATGGGTATATACTCATTTCTTCAAATTTTGAATACCTTTCATAATTTTAATAACGGGATTTAAACACATTTTACCTAAATCGAAAATAAAATAAAAAAATTGGATATGAGTAAAAAATCTTAACCGAAAGATCTGTTTTATATAGGAAATCGAAGGGTGAAGATGTAGTATTTTTTTATCCACAGATTGCACGAATAAACACGAATATTTGATGAAAAAGGATACCATTTTAATCAATTCAAAATTAAAAACTCAAAATTCAAAATTCTTTAGTCTAACGCTGTTTTCATGAA
>JAMOPB010000418.1 GCA_027064945.1 Candidatus Cloacimonadota bacterium | reverse complement strand
ATTTATATGATTCCAACTATGATTTCCAACTTCATGTCCATTCGCAACCAATTCTTTTATTATCTCAGGATTCTCTTCACTTTCTTTCCCACATACAAAAAAAGTTGCTTTAATGTTATATTTTCCCAAAATCTGCATTACATCTCTTGTAAATTTGGGATCAGGTCCATCATCAAAAGTCAGAACCAACTTCTTACTTCTCGGATTAAAAAATATTATTTGTGCAAACCAAAATATTTTTCCAAGTGAAAAATACTCTATCATCAAAAGTGATATAATAATTAATATTAATATTATAAACATAATTCTCCATTTATATTGACTAGATGCCTTGTTTTCTAAATCTGGTACTAAAAATTTTGGATAGAAAATTTCGGGTCAAGATTTTTCCCGAATAAATAAATGTTATGGATAAAATAAAAAAAAGTAAAATCATATATATATTAAAAATTGCGATCACATTAACGATCCTTTTTTTCATTTTCAAAAAAATAAGTGTTCATACACTTCTTAGTAATTTCAAGCATTTAGGTCACACTACTGTAATTATATTGCTTCTTTCTTCTGCCGTAAAGTATGCTATCCGTTTCTATAATTGGGGACAGTATCTTAAAATAAATCCCGATTATCATCCTAAAAATAATGAAATTTTAAAATCAACATTCATTGGTACCGCTTTGCAATTCCTGCTTCCAGGAGGATACGGCACTTTCGGGAAAATGTATTATATAGATAATGACAAAGGTGCAACTTTTATCTCTGTAACTTTGGAGAAATTTTTCTTAACTTGGACAAATCTATCAGCTGCAGCTTTTGCCAGCATATTTTATTTTAAGCAATGGCCATATCATGCCAGAATTTTCTCTTTTGTTTTTATGCTTAGTCTGCCTTTCCTTCTTTTCTTTGCACAGATTTTCCTAAAGAAACCTAAATATGAAAAATTCTTAGATTATCTAAAGGCATACAAGAAAATTACCCCAAGAATTATTGCATTGCAATGTATTTATATGTTTATTACTTTTTTTCAATATCATACGATTATAAATCATTTTGCCAGTATAAATTTTGCTAAAATAATTATCTCTACTCCACTTGTAATTTTGGCAAATTCTATTCCAATTTCGTATAGTGGTTTGGGATTACGTGAAACTTTTGCTTTGGAAGTTTTTTCTAAATACGGCATCCAATCAGAAGTTATACTAACAGCAACATTGACAGTATTTTTCATCAATTCAGTTTTACCGGCAATCGTAGGATTAGGTATTATTTTAAAACAAAAGAGATAAATTTATGTATTCATTATTATTATTATTTTCCCTATTTTATTATCTGATATTATTTAGTTTTATTATAGGAATTTTTAGACTACCGCGTAAAAGAGATAATAATCTTAAACCGATTTCAATAATTGTAGCAGCTCGTAATGAAGCTGCAACTATTGAAAATTTGATTCAATCTATACTTGCTCAGAACTATCCAAGAGAATTGATTGAACTTGTAATTGCCGACGATAGATCGGAAGACAAAACTTCTGATATTATCAAACAATATGCAAAAAAATATCCTTTCATAAAATTGGTTCAAATTACTGAAGAGAATCCGGATTTAGTTGGAAAAAAAGGCGCAATTGATGCTGCCATAAAAGAGGCAAGTTATGAAATTTTAGCCTTCACTGATGCGGATTGTGTTGTCGGCAAGGAGTGGTTGAAAGAGATAAATTACCATTTTACAGACGAAATAGATTTTTTAGCAGGCTACTCTTTTATTGATATGGGAAGCAAATTCATTACCGGTTTGAAAAATCTGGAACGTTCCGCAATTTTTGCAGTTACCAGTGGTAGTTTTGGAATGAACTGGGCTATTACATGCACTGCCGGTAATATGGCTTATCGGAAATCCGTTTATCAGAAAATTGGCGGATTTGGAGAAATCGGGAAAATTAAATCCGGCGATGATGATTTGATGTTGCAAAGAATGCGCAAAGAGATTAGAGAAATGAATTTTATCTTTAATAATTCAGCGATGGTTCATACAAAAAATATCAATAATCTGCAAGAACATCTGCAAAGAGAAAGCAGAAGAGCTTCTAAATGGAAACATTACACTCTATCTATCAAAATTATGACTTTATTAGTTTTCCTATATTATTTAATCTTCTTAGTTGCCTTTGGACTAATGCTTTGCGGATTATTTGATGTTGTTTTTTTCATGATTTTCTTAGCTATAAAAATTATGTTTGAATCTTTATTAATTACTCTATTTTTACATAAGATAAGAAAAAGAAAATTGTTATTATTCTTACCTATTGCAGAACTAATCTATCTGCCATATTTTATTTATTTTGGATTAAGAGGTACTTTTGGAAAATACAAATGGAAATAAATTTAACGTAATTAAAGAAAAATATTCTGATAAAATTGAAGAGTTCGCCAAACAGAAAGCAGAAATTCATCGCTTATGGAATATTGATGATGAGACAGCAAAATATCTATTTAATTTTATCTTGGAAAAAAGATGTAAACAGCTAATTGAAGTTGGAACTTCTAACGGCTTTTCCACATTTTGGCAAGCTACCGCGTGTAGTTATAATTCCGGTGAATTGGATACTATCGAAGTGGATGAAAGCAGGTATAATCTAAGCAAATCAAATCTGGAAGGAATTAATAATATAACACAACATTTTGGCATGGCGGAAGAGGTAATTCCTAATTTAGATAAAACATTTGATTACGCTTTTTTAGATGCTGGAAAAATCGGCTATATCAAATATATAAAATTATTAATCCCAAAATTGCAGGATACAGCAATAGTTATAGCAGATAATATTATATCTCATAAAAAGACAGTACAAGAATACCTTGACTTTATCAATTTAGATCAACAATTTGAGAACGTATTAATTGAAATTGGTTCAGGTTTAATGGTTTCATATTTTAAAAGGGAAAGGATAAAATAATGCATCGACCTTTAATTATCGGAATTGCCGGAGGAACAGCTTCAGGTAAAACTTCAATTGCGAACTCAATACAAGAAGAATTTAAAAGTAAATTAACAGTTTTACGGCACGACAACTATTATAAAAACTTCTCTAATTTAGATTTTGATGAAAGAGCGAAATTAAATTACGATCATCCCAATACTTATGAAACTTCTCTTTTAATCCAACATATTAAAGCTTTGAAAAACAATATTCCTATTGAAACACCAATCTATTCTTTTGAAGAACATCTAAGAACCAAAAGGACAAAAAAATTATTACCTACTCCCATTATAATTGTTGAAGGTATACTAATTTTTGAAAATCGTGAATTACGTGATTTACTTGATATCAAAATATTTGTAGATACTGATGCTGATATACGAATATTACGACGTATTGAACGTGATATAAAACAAAGAGGCCGTTCTTTAGATTCAGTAATAAATCAATACAAAGCTACTGTACGTCCTATGCATATTGAATTTGTAGAACCTAGTAAAAGATTTGCAGATATAATCATACCAAGAGGTGGAAATAACGTTGTTGGAATTGAAATGATCTTAGCTCGAATAAGATCTAATTTATAATCACTTTGTTAAAATAAAAAAATCAAATTCGGAGGATGTATGAAAAAGGTTTGTTTTGTTTTCTTTGCATTATTTTTAGTTGCAATTTTATTTTCCAATGAGACACAAGTAACTATTTATAATAACAATTTTTCTTTGATAAGAACTAAGCTTGAACTTGGTCTTAAAGCAGGTTTACAAGATTATTACTACGAAAATATACCAAATACTATCGATGCAAAATCTGTAATCTTAGATTCACAAAATAATTCTTTGCAAATTTTTTCTCAAAATTATGAATTTGATTTGGCAAATACAGAGCAAATTATGCAAAAATACATTGGTGAAGATGTTATTATCCAAACTGAGGAAGAGTATTATTTGGAAGGAATATTGCAATTCACCGATTCAAAAACAATTGGCGTTTTAGAAAATTCAAGCAAGAAATTGATTCTTATCAACCGTTCTACAATTAGAAATATCACCTTAGCAAAATTACCTGATAATTTCTATCTAAAACCAACTTTACGTTGGAAATTATATGCTCCCAAAAAAGCAAAATACAAAGCAAATATCAGTTACTTATGTGATGGATTAAGCTGGGATGTTGATTACAATTGTATTTGGAATCCCGAAACAAAAAAACTTGATATTAATTCCTGGGTAACAATCAAAAATTATTCAGGGAAAAAATTTGAAAATGTTAAACTTAAATTAATGGCAGGAGATGTAAATAAAACAATTTCTCCTCAACATGCTAAATCATTAGCAAGAGTAGCTATGTATGATTCAAATGTTGACATGGCTCTTGAAGCTCCTCCGGAGTTTAATGAAAAATCGTTCAATGATTTTCATCTTTATACTTTAGACCAGAATGTTTCAATTGCTAATAAACAAATTAAGCAAATTCAATTGTTTCCATCAAAAATCGTTAAAGCTGAACAATCCAACAGATACAATACTTTTAGTAATAAGATTATATCACAGATCAAATTTAAAAACGATGAAGCATCAGGTTTAAAGCTTCCACTTCCCAAAGGAAGAATAAAAATTTATCAAGAAGACAAAGCAGATAAAAGCTTACAATTTATTGGAGAAGATAGAATCAAACACACAGCAGTTAACCAAGAAGTTGTTGTTACAATTGGAAATGCTTTTGATTTGGTTGGAAAAACAGAACAACTTGAGTATAAGAAAATTGATAGAAAATTAATTCAAAAGAAAATGAGAGTTTCTTTAGAAAATCAAAGTAAAGAAACAAAAGAGATTGAAGTTATCCATAACATTTCCGGAGATTGGACAATACTAAATAACAATATAAATTATAAAAAAATAAATGCTCATCAAATTAAATTTATAGTCTCAATCAAAGCTGGCGGAAAACAAATAATTAATTGGTCAGAACGTATTAAAAATTAGGAGTGCAATATGGATTTTTCGATAAAACATTTTGTGGAATTGCAAAAGGACATTCAAGCTGATCTGCCATTAGAAAAGAGTTTGTCTAGAATTTTAAGAGATTTAGAAAAGGAGATAAAATATCAAAGTTTGGGTATTTTTCTAAAAGTTCCTCATACAGAATTATACAGATTGAAAATTAGTAGGCATATCAGTCATCATTTTGCTAAAGACACTATTTTTACTGCCGGTGATCCTCTCGTTCAAGAGATGATGAAATTTGAACAAATTGAAATAGATGAATATGGATTTTACAAATTTGAACACGATTTTTCTCATCTTATAATTACCCCCATTTTTTATAAATCAGAGCTTTTCGGATTTATGTTTTTAGATAAAAAAGAAGGATTCTTTTCAGAAGAGCATCAAGAACTAATAAAATTTTATGGAAGCATTGGCAGTATCACCGTCAGAATTCATAACTTAGAAGATGATATTGCACAGCATGAAGGATTTTATCAAATAAATCACGTTCATAAATTCCAACCTTTTACCCATAAAGCGAACACATCATTAAGGCTTATGAAACGTTATAATAGAGATATCAGTCTTTGTGTTCTATATATCGATAACTATAAATCTTTAGTCAATAAGCGTGGAGTTAATAAGGTAAGTAAAATAATTGAATCTATTGGAGATTATATTAAAGATAACCTTAGAACTACTGATATAATTGGCAGATATCAGAATAATATTTTTTTGATTGCACTGCCTGAAACCGATAAGAAAAATGCACTTCTAACTATCAAACGGATTGAAGGTAGTTTTATCGATATAATCCAAAAAAACAATATCATTAGAGGTTGGGGAGTTTCTCAGGCAAATGATGAAACCAATAACGTGATGGATCTGATTAAAGAGGCAAAAATGATAGCTAAGGATGCATGTAGATTAATATAATTTTTTACATTTTGGCCAAATCTGCATCCAGTTTTGCTTTGCAGATTTGGCAATTGTGATCTTTACAGAAATCATAATAAAGATTTAATAATCCTTGCTGATAAATTGCTTTTTTCCTAACTACTTTTATTTGAGATTGTTGCATAAATCTATGCATATGACTTTCAATATGATTTTTTGGTAATGCACGATAATTTTTATAAATGTTTTTTGTAACTTCCGTTAAATTCTTATAATTCATTTTTCCCGCATATAATAAAACTAAAGGAATAATAATATTTATTCCAATTGTATCCAATCTTGTTTTTCCTATTCGATAATGTTCAGGAAGATTATCATCTGTAGGAGCAAATAACTTATTTAATCTAAAATAAAATTCTTTCATATCAATTTGATTATCACTAAATGAAAAAAGAGTTAGAAATTTGTTAAAAATCGAGCTATCACTTGCTTCCCAAAGAAAATCTATGATTTGTACGATTCTATTAACAGGATGATTTACAGGCCTAATTCTGAATAATTTCCAATCTATATCAATTTTATTTAAAAAGAAATGTTGCTCGGTGTATAATGAGATTAATTTATATTTTAGTTGATTGGGAAAATTATTAGGTATATGATCTGAAAGTGAGCTACTAAAAATAAATATCGAAAGTAATTGTTCTTTGGTCATACCTTTAAGTTTGCTTTTTTTGATAAAGTCAAAAGTTATTTCTCTGGATAATTGCAACATCTGGAATTTATTTTTATTATATCCCAAAGCTTCCAATATTCCTTGATATGCAATTTGATCAAGATCATCAAAAATCATTTCACTGGAAAATCTTCTCATCTTTTTATGCAATCTTTCAATTCCATTTTTCTCTAATAATTTTGATGTTATATCACTTGTTTTACCGGCAAAATATTCACAAAAATCACCCTTAACAGAAAGTGATATCCCCTCATATTTTTCTAATAATTTACTTATTGATTGATCTAAGAAATATTGTATTTCTAAAATTTCTATCAAATCCCCGGCTTCATTAATTGTGTATTTTATATCGCTGCTGTTATCATAAACCACGTGTAAAACCACATTATTGAAATTCGGATCTTCGTGATGTTTGTGAAGCTGCCAATCATATACTTTTTGATGAATTTCTACATCACCACGTAATATTTGATTTTCTATTTTAATCACTACATCTTTAAAATCCGGTCCGGACGAATTATTCCATCTGCCTACATACAATATCTGTACATCCTTATTAGTAGCTGTTTTCAGATTTGTTTTTAAATGTTGAGCATCCCAAATATGGAAAATAAACTTTTCAGAAATTTGCATCGCTTCCTCCCTCATGCACGATAAATTTCTAAAAACATTAGCAAAGTGTAAAGAAAAAAAATAGGAAACTAAAAAGTTTCCTATAAAAAATATTATTCTAAATTACCATTATCAATTAGCCGGACAGAGCCAACATAAGCTGCCAAAATTACACGGCTTTTTTCATCTACTTTTTCTACATCTTCCAATGTTACAGGATCTACAATTTCTACATAATCAACTTTAGCACCGGAAGAATTTATTAATTCCCAAATTTTCTCTTTGATGATTCTGCTTTCTATTTCTCCATCTCTAAACAAATTCTTTGCTAGTTTGATAGATCTACTTAAACTTAAAGCTTTTTCTCTATCTTCAGATTTAAGATTTTTATTCCTGGAACTCATTGCCAAGCCGTCTTTCTCTCGGACAATATCACAACCTATAATCTTAACTCGGAAATTTAAATCTTCTACCATACGTTTTAAAACTGTAATCTGTTGGAAATCTTTTTCACCCATAAACATTTTATTAGGATTAACAATGTTTATCAGTTTGCTTACAACAGTTGTTACACCTTGAAAATGAGTTGGTCTTGATTTCCCGCATAAACCTTTCGTCAGATCATTCACATTAACCCAAGTTTTATAATTTTGTGGATACATATCACTATCTTTAGGGAAAAAGAGATAATCAACTTCCAATTCTTCCAAAAGTTTTTTATCTCGGTCAAAATCTCTTGGATAAGTATCAAGATCTTCATTGGGAGCAAATTGACTAGGATTTACATAGATGCTTACAACAACTATCTTGCAATTTTCTTTTGCAGCTTTTACTAAGCTAAGATGTCCTTCATGCAGGTAGCCCATTGTAGGAACAAATCCTACTTCTTCCGACCAATTAGCAGAAATTTCCTGCATCTCTTCAATTGAATCGATCACCTTCAATTTAGACATGTTTATGGAACTCCAAATTCTCATCATCTTCTACTACAATCACAGTTGGCTCATGCTTAGCAATCTCTTCTTCTGTCATTCTACCATAATTACATATAATTACCTTGTCTCCCAAACTAACCATACGTGCTGCTGCACCATTGACTCCGATTATTCCCGAGCCTGCTTCACCTTCAATTACATAGGTAGAAAATCTATTACCATTACTGATATTATAAATATCAACTTTTTCATTTACATACATTCCACATGCTTCGATAAGATTTTTATCTATTGTAATACTACCTACATAATTCAAATCTCTTTCTGTAACTGTAGCTCTATGAATTTTTGATAAAAGCATTAATCTTTGCATTTTTAAATACCTCGTTTAATTTGTTTTAACCAAAATTTTTCCAATAAGTAAATTGTAAACTTAAATTATAGATTTGCTTTAAATTACTTTTAGAATTAACAACTATTCAATCCAGGCTTCCGCTGTTTTTCGTCCTTTAGCTTCATCAACAGTATTTAGCAAAAGCAATCCTACTATAAAAAATATTAACACGGATAATATAGCCCACTTTTGATCACCTGTAATTCTTGCAACTTCGCCATAAATCAAAGGACCAAGTACAGAAGCCATTTTCCCCGTTACAGAATAAAATCCGAAGAACTCTCCCATTTTGGCTTCAGGAGTAAGTAAAGCCAACATTGTTCTACTAGAGGATTGACTTGCTCCGATAGCTATTCCGGCTAGCACACCTACATAATAATAATGAGTAATTGTTTTACTGAAAAAAGCTGCTAAAACAACTGCCATCCAGATAAACAGAGTAATACTTATTGTTTTTTTTGCACCGATTTTATCTGTAATAAATCCAAAACTAAATGAACCGATTATGGAAGTGATATTTGCTATTATAAAATATATGATTAGTTCTTTTTGTGTCATACCAAATCGTGTTGAACCGTAAATAGCCCCAAAACTAATTACAACGATTATTCCGTCATTATAGATCAGATAACTAAGAATAAATTTCAGCAATTCTTTAAAATCTTTTATATTCCTAGCAGTATGCATAATTCTACGATAAGCTGTTTTAAAATAATTTGTACGCTTTGAAGGTTTATGAACTTCTCTTAACAAAACAAAAGTAAATATAGCAAATAATCCAAAAAACAGTGCTACTAATGGGAACACCAGACGAGTTTGATGATTATGTACAAAAGGCAACACTATTATCAAAGAAAGCAAACCGCCAATATAACCGAATCCCCAGCCTAAACCGGAAATTTTTCCCATATTTTCTCTTGTGGTTACTGCTGGTAACAGTGCATTATAAAAAACATTCCCGCTATTGAATCCATAATTTGCGACAATAAAAAAGATCATTCCTGTTTTTATATCACCGGCTTTTACGAAATATAAGAGTGCTGTGAAAATTACTGTCAGATAGCAATTAATAAAAAGAAATTTCTTTTTGGAACGAGAATAATCTGCAACAGCACCTAAAATGGGAGCACTTATTGCTACAAGCAACATCGAAATACTTACAGCCCTTCCCCATAATGCTGTACCTAATTCGCCATCATTGACTACAACATTTCTAAAATAAACGCTATAGACAACTGTTACAATTACAGTTGTAAAGGCAGAATTGGCAAAATCATACATCAACCAACCAAAAACACTTTTTTTGCTAATCATTCAACAATTTCTCCAGATTAATAGTTTCCAATCCAAAATCTTCATACAGTCCTAAATTTGGTGTTGCAATAAATATTTGATGATCATCTTCCAAAACATCCATAATTTTTTGAGCTCTTACTCTATCAAGGTCTGCCAGCACATCATCAAATATCAATATTGGTGCATCATTATTTTTTTTTCTAATAATGTATGCTTGTACTAACCTAGCTGTTATCGCCAAAGACCTTTTTTGACCTTGAGATCCAAAATTTCTAGCCGGTTTCCCTTTTATCGAAAATTCAATATCGTCCAGATGCGGTCCAACTAAAGTTCTTTGCATTCTGATTTCATTATTTTCTATTTCTTCCAAATGCTCTTTAATATTTTGGGAAAAATCTAATAACTCATTTCTTGGGAAACTAAATTTATACTCAATTGAAAGCGATTCTTCCTTTCCGCTAACAAAAAAATATTTATCACAAAGTTGAGGGATAAATGCTTCTAGATATTCCAATCTATCTTCAATTATTTCTCCTGCTACTTTTGCTAAACGCTCATCCCAAATTTTTTTTTCTTTGAAGGAAAAATCAGTTTTCAAAAGTGCATTTCTTTGTTTTAAAATTCGATTATAAGTTCTTAGACTATCCAAATACTTATAGGAAGTTTGAGAAATTGCTAAATCAATGAATTTCCGTCTGTATGAAGGACCACCACTAACCAGTTCAATATCTTCCGGTGAAAAATAAACTACTTTGGCATATTTATACAACTCACTAATTTTATCAATCTTGCAATCATCTAGTTTTATAAGTTTTCTTTTATTATCAAATGCTGCATCGATTTCGATCTTATTTCCTTGAATTTCGAAAGTAGATTCCAAACGAAAAAATGCTTTTGAAAAACTTACAAGATCACTATCAGAAGCAGACCTTATAGATTTTCCAAAAGCACAATAACTAATTGCTTCTAACAAATTAGTTTTGCCGGTACCATTTTTTCCAAATATAATAGCACCGGCAGGTTCAAATTTTTTATTGAACTTTAATATGTTCCGAAAATTCTGTATTGATAAATGTTTAACTCTCAATTATTTTAACCGTAAAGGCATCAATAAGAATCTGGCTAAACCACTTTCGCCATCTTCGGTTTCTGCAGGTACATTAAAAAATAGTACAGGCTCATTTGATTTACCCATTCTAATTTCTACCTGGTCAGTTTCAATTACATTCAATATTTGGCTAAGATATCTATAATTGAATGCAATAACTAAAGGTTCACCCGTATAGCTAAAATCTTCAATTTTTTCTGAAGCATCACCTTCTTCTCTATTGGCAGAATCAACAGATAAAACGTTTTCAGTTAAATCTAACTTAACTTTAAAAGTATCTTCAGAAGCGAGCAATGAAACGCGCTTAACTGCATCTTTCAATATTGATTTTCTTATCTTTAAAATATTGTTATTATTCAACGGAATTGCTTTAGTATAATCGGGAAATTTGCCATCAATAATATGACTAAATATTGTATAATTCCCATAAGCAAACATCACTCTGTTAGATTCTAAGATCACTGCAACTTCATCGATATCATCATTTATAACTTTGTCTAAAAATAATAAACCTTTTGTTGGAATAATTTGTTCAATTTCTTGCTGAAGATTAATATTTTTTTTGTAGGTAAATTCAGCAATTTTTTTACCATCGGTAGCAACCATCAATTGCTCTTCAGGAAACAATTTCCACAAAATACCTGTGAAAATTGGTCTGTTTGTTTCTGTTGAAACAGCAAACGATGTATTTTCCACCATCTTTTTAAACAACTTTGCATCTATTTCCAAAGCATTGGACAAGTCACGTTGAGGAATTAATGGGAATTGACTACTCTCGGCGCAAAGAAGATTAAACCTAGATTTCTCACAATGAATTTTTAATATCTCTTCATCAACCATAAAATGAATAATTGAACCAGGTAACGAATTAATAATCTCATTAAAATTTCTAGCAGATACAGCAATTTTACCTGATTCTGATATATTTGCTTCAAACTCTACAACAACAGTAATTTCTAAATCTGTTGCAGTAAATCTCATTTTGCCAGATTGTTCATCTGCTTCAATTAGATAATTAGTCAATATTGGCATTGTGTTCTTGTTTGGAACAATATTATATAAATGCTGAATATTAACTTGTAAGTCTTTTTTCTCAATCGAAAATTTCATAATCCAATATCCTTAATGTCTCTAATTAATTTAATAAAAAGAAGCAAGAGCAAAATAACCCTTGCTTCTTAACAAGCTAAATATAAATTATTTAACTGCTTCTTTCAATTTCTTACCAGCTTTGAAAACAGGAACTTTTCTTGCAGGAATTATAATTTTTGTTTTTGAACGAGGATTTACACCGGTACGTTCTTTTCTCTCTGTAACTTTGAAAGTTCCAAAACCTACTAAAGAAACTTTGTCTCCTTTTTCAAGTGAAGTTGTAATACCTTCGATAATGGAAGTTAGCGCTAAATTAGCAGCCTTTTTAGTAATGTCTGCATCTTGGGCAATTTTACTAATTAAATCTTGTCTGTTCATGAATTTCCTCCTATTTTTTTTTCATGTGCATCAAAACAATCGGAATTTATGTATGAGTTAAAATCCTGTCAATAAAAAAAACTGTAAAGTCGCTTCATAAAAGGGTTTTGATGAATTTTACAAATTTTGAATCTTAAATAATCGCTCAACCATCACAAGCTATCTCATTATAAAACAAGTAGTTACAAGCATTCTTCCATTGCTATCATTTGCTTATCGCCCTATCTAAATTTATTTATAAGAACATCTTACATCTTTTATTTTATTATTGAAATCATTTACCTTTTGTAATAATTTAGTTTAAAAAATGAATTGCAACATTGCAGAATATCCAAAATATGGTGCAATATCATTGTAACTTTTCTTAGCTCTGAAACTTACTCCCAAGTTTTTTAAAATACCAATATCTATTGTTGCATCAATTGGAAATCCAAAATCTTTTCTTTTTTTTTCCGGTAAATTTGATTGTTCAAATTTCTCAAGTTTCCTAATAACTGATATCCCACCATTAAAATTCACACTAGAATATCTGCCAAATGGCATTGATTTTCCAAATAAGAAACTGATTTCATGAATGTTGCTGTTTGTTAATTTTTCCGAATATTCTGATTCAATAAAATCATCTTCATATATAAGTAAATCATAATCAATTCCAATAAAGGTAGATTGATTTTTACCTGCTAAGCGAAAAGTATATATTTCGTGCTCAAAAGAATCTACATCCGCCGTGCCATATCCTCCGGCCAAAACAAATCTATCTTGACCCCATAGAAATATGCTTGTTAAAAACAAAATAATTAAAACAATTTTTTTCATCACTAATCCATTTTTTTTAAAATACCTTTTCTTAGTTTGGTGTTTTCATGGCAAGCAATTGATAAACTTTTATCGGCTTACTCTTACCTTTTACCATTGCATCATCTACATATTCCACTTCAAATTTATCTTCAATCAGAATTTTGGTACTTTCGCTAATTAAAATATTATTCTCCGTTTTATAATTTCTTGTTAAAGCTTCAATTCTAGCTCCGGCATTCATATTATCTCCGATAGCAGTGTAATCAAAGATTTGTTCAGAGCCAAGGTTTCCCACAGTTACTTCTCCGGAGTTTATGCCAATTCCTATTTCGAATGGATCTCGATTATTTTTTTTCCATTTTTCTTGTAATTCTTGCATCTTATAACGCATTTCCAAAGCAGTTTTTGCCGCCCAATATGCATGATCTTCCAATTCTACCGGAGCTCCGAAAAGGGCTACAATTTCATCACCCACAAATTTATCTAATGTTCCTTTATTATCTTTAACAACTTCTACCATTGCAGTAAGATATTCTCGCAACAATTCTACTGTTTCTTTAGGTGAATGCGTTTCGGTATAGGATGTGAAAGATACAATATCAGAATATAATACAGAAATATTTTTAAGGCTTCCACCATATTCTAATTTTTTGGGATCTTTTATCAATTCTTCCACCAAAGATGGTGCAATATATCTACCGAAAGCTTTTTTTATAAAAAATTTCTCTTTAGTAGATTTAATATATTGGAAAACTAATCCTATAACATACACTACTATAATTGTTGCGGGAATTTCCAAAACCGGCAATAACATATTCTCCGTATTAAATAAATAAAACACAACGCCAAAGTAAGAAAAAAATAATAATGAATTATAAATAATTGAGATTGTTGGTCTGATATTTATGTTAATCAAAAAGAGAATAAAAGTTAGAAATAGAAAAATAAATATTAACTTGATATAAGGAAATTCCGATAAGTGTTCTCTCATTAAAACGTTATCTATAAAAGTAGCATGAATTTCTACTCCGGGAGTTAGTGCTCTATTTTCTGAAAAGAAAGGAGTGGGATGTGAATCGTGAAATTCGACGGCAGAGACACCAACTATAACGATTTTATCTTTAAAAACTCCTTTATTCATTAAATCATTAAAAGAATCTAAATCTAAAAAAGGTATATCAAAATCCTCTGAATCTAAAACATCCGCATATTCGTAGTAAGGAAATGTTCTAGCTGGTCCGTAATAATTTATCAGCGCTGTCTTGTTTCTTTTTTTAGGAATTAGATAATCGGAAATTTGTAGATATTTTTCTCCATTAATAATATCTTCCAAGTAGTTATCTCTATTTTTGAAACTAGCTACTGCAATTGCTCCTAAAGAATATTTATTTGTTTTCCCAATCTTTTGAAATAATTCATATTCCCTAACAAAACCATCGTTATCAGCTGAGATGTTTACCGTTCCCCAGTTTGCATTTGCTCTAAGCAAACTAGATATTGGTGCTAAAACTTGAGTTTTTTTTGTTTTTCCCGTAATCTGAGTTATTACTTTTCCGGCTAAAGTGATATTATCATATTTGGCTATTGTGGATGCTAAGATAGAATCTGATTTTGCATTTGATTCTTCAACAAATTCTATATCAAAAATAATTTTTGCAGCACCTGCTCGCTCAAGATTATCTATTACTCGTGCATGATATTCCCTTGGAAAAGGCCATTGAATTCCCAGTGAATTAAAAGTGTCATCGCCAATATTTACAATTACAACATTGCCTGAAGTTTTTATTTCTCCCCGAATCTGAAAAAGCAAATCTTTGGCTTTTAATTCCAGACCTGTCCAATAATTACTAACAAAAATCAACTGTAAAATAACAAAAATGATTGCAGGTATAAAGTATTTAATTCTTTTCATTTATTTTTTCCTAATACTAAATAGGAAGGACCAAATTTCGCCCTTCCTATAAGTACGTTTTTTTTAGGTTAGAATCTTCTTTTTAAGTTAATTGAAAGCTCTAATTCGCTATTATCATTCTCATCCAAATTAGGATAATTATAATTCGCAAAGCCTAATCCGGCATATAAATCCGTTTTCCTATCAAATTTATATTTTGTGCCAATATTTACATTTTGAGAAGAATATTCAAAATCTCCTGATGAAACTGAGAATCTAAATTTTGCAATCGGTTCAATTTTCTCATTAAACAAATAACTTGTATTAACAAAAACAGAATGATAGCTACTATCATCCAACTCTTCAATTTCACAATATGAATCATCAAAAGAAACTCGCTTGTTTTCATCCAATGCTACAGAATAACCAATTTTAGATTTTAGCGGAAAATCTCGATATTTACTATTGGCAGAAATTGTAATCACATTTTTCTGAAAATCGTAAGTATTCCCCAATAAATCTTCGTTTACAGAATTTGAGAAATTTACACTAAACTTTGTTGGTGCATAATCTATCTGTTTCACATTATAGCCCATTCCTATTGAATAAACCGATGTTCTGGTCTCAAATGTATCAGAACTATTATCGGTATTATTGATATTATAACTAAAATTAAAAAAAGAATCATTTGTGGGGCGAACATAAACTTGAGCATAAAAAGTATTGTTGTTTGTAGTAAATTCTTTATCATCCGATAGATTATTGTTGTTCATATTATAAGAAATATTCAAAAGAAAACGATTGTTGAATAATGCGATATTATCACTAATTGAAATTGTAGCCAAATCCTTTGCCAAATACCCTACTGAAAGATTATTAAAACTACTTCCAACATATGAATAACTAATATTAAACAAATTTCTTAAGAGGAAAACTCTCATATATGCTTTGTAGGATAGATTGGATAATCCCGGTTCAAAAGGTTCAATATTCGAATTTACCACAAAGAAACCTTCCAAATCTTCAGGATCAATAGGAATTTCTTGTCCTACCAAAGTTTCCAGAGAATCTTGAGAAATTGCACCATCTATTATATTGGAATTATACAAGCTCATTGCAGCTTCAGCACCAAAAACAATGCGTTGGTCTTTGAAAGCAAATCTTGTATCTGTTGCAATGACAATATTATCTTTCGGACGAACCAAAAGTGTAGAATCCGGTGCAAAATATTGCTCCTCATCCAAAGAGGAAACTCTATCTTTATTTTTAACAAAACTCAAGCCATAATTAAAATATCTTTCGTGACCAAACTCCATCTTAATTCCGGTAGTTTCCCTGGCAAAAGCTATATCATTATTTACATATAAATCACCATTCACCGTCTCGGAATTATTTGTGGTATAAAGTTTACCGGGAATAGCTCTTTTGCTATCTCCATACAGTGCTTGTAATCGGAAAAGTTTAAAATTTAATTCAGAAAAAACACCTCTTACATTTACAGAATTTATTGCAAATGAACCGAAATCTGGAGAGAAATCACCAATTTTAACTCCAAAATGAGGTACATCAATATCCAAACTAAACCTATTTAAAGGTTGTTTCTTAGAATCTTCCAAGCTTGTGAGAAAAGTTTTTGATTTCAACCTGAACCAGTTTTTCCTTACATTTAGAATCAAACGCATATTTGCATCATTATAATTATCTGTTTCTGAATTTGATTCGTATTTTCCGTAAGCAGATAAACTTCCGTCGATATTGAAAGGAATGATTTTTGCAGATTTGTTTTGATCAAAGGAAAAATCTTTTGAACTAATCTTATTTCCCATTACAGATTCTGCTTTCATTTTAAATGTATGCTTTCCCGCTTTAGGAGTTGGAAGCTTTAATATAGCCATATTTTTTGTTATTTTTGCTTTAGAGGAATAATCTTTCCCATCAAAAAATATTTTTATTGAATTAGCTTTAATATCGTTTTGAATAGAAAAATAGGAAAATGCAATAATCAATTCTTCAGCGTTGATTGGAAAATTCACATCCGGTGAAAGCAAAATAATACTCTCAGAGATTGTATCAGAATTTGCCACTATTAATCTAAGCGGATTTAATTGAGGATTTATTTGTGGATATGTAATTTTCTGTCCATTTTCTGTTAATGCTTCAAAATACAATTCAACTGCAGAATCAAATGAGTAATTTGACGGAATTGAAACAGTGTATATTGGTTCTGAAACTAATCCTTTTTGCATATCCAATGAAATATAGCTTTCTTCATCATCTGCTCTGAAATATAAAGTTGCTTTTTCTATATCATTAAATCCTTCATCCACTCGTAAAATCAGTTCGGAGTTATTTTCATAAACTTCCGGTAATTCGACGGAAAGATTTACTGCAAAAGCAAAAGTAATTGAGCAGAGTAAAAATGACATAATTAAAGTTTTCATAATACCTCCTACTCAAACTCTATTTTTATTATTTTTGAATTACCTTCGGAATTTTCTAATTCGATTTCTAAGATTTTTACTTCCGGATCGACATTTTTCTCTTCTTGAGTTGTATTCCCATCTAATACTTCAATATCACCACTACCATTAGATCTTCCGTGTTTTCCGGCACCAATAATTGCAGATTTCCCATCTTTTTTATTTTTCATTTCTACACTGCCTTCAAAAGTATTAACAACAGTAATTCCATTTTCATCAACATCAACATTAAAGCTTGTTCCTTTTACGGAAACTACTGTAGTAGGCGTATCAATTACAAATCCACCTGTTTTTTTTGTTACTTTTGCCCACAATTCCCCAACTTTCAGATTAGTTTTTTTATTTAATTTCTTATCTTCTCCCTCTTCTGCATTAATAGTTAAAACAGAATTTGGGAAAACTTTTATTACAGAGCTTCCATCTACAAATTTCACTGCTGCATAGGAATTTTTCTTTGTCTCAAGTTGATCATTATTTTCTAATTCAGTCCCATTTTCCGCTTTAGAAACGTTTTCTTCTCTAATTAAAGAAACATCTCCAACCGCTTTTAAAGTAATTGCAACTGACGCACTCAAATTTATGCAAAATAGTAGTAATACAATTAAGGATAATAAAATCTTTTTCATATTGCCCCCTTAGTCCACTCTAACGCTTTTTACGCGAAGAGTTCCTTGTTGAATTTGATTAAGAATATCCATTAAATCTTCAGCGGAAACACTGCTCCCCTGAAAATTGATCTCATCCAGAGCATAGCCGGCATTGAAAAGATCTATTAATTCTTGTGCTTGGGGAATATTTAATTGTTGGATAAAATTAATTAATTGCTGTTGAGCAGCTACTTCTTCAGAATCTGTCATTATTTTGAATAGATAAAATTTACTATATTTGGTCTCTGAAGAAAATCCTGCTGGCGCAAACGTTTCTGCTTGCACTCGCCAAGCATAAGTTTTCCCACCTTCCAAACTTGCATACTCCTCCGGAAAGGTAAGAGAATTAGCTTCTATATCGGAAATTTCAATAATTGGATTGTTAGTGAGAATATCTTCCGGATTTTCCACAACATCATCCACTTCATAAACTGTTAGAGTATAATTATTCAAATTTGAATACCAAACAAAAGTTGGACGATTACTTAAAGCAAAATAAACTTCATTTCCAATCGGACTGCCGGGAGTTGTAAGCATTATATCAATTGGAGTTTCAATTATATAAGAAAATGATACGAGATTTGAAAGAGGATTATTATTTTCATCGAAAAATTGAACATCCCAACGATACTCCCCATCCGGCATCAAGCCTGTTTTTCGGAAAATATCATCAAATTCGGAAACATTACTTCTGATTTCTTCAAAATCCAAATCGGTTTCCGCAACAAAATCATTTGAATTGTTTACAATAATATCTCTATTAGTTAAAACCTGGTTTGAATTTGGTTCTAAAACTTGCCAGCTAGAACCCGGTTTAGGTCTTACGGTAATTGATTCAATTACAATTTGATCACGCCAATACATCGAAATTTCCAATTTATAGTTTTCAATTTCTGAATCAGTATTATTGAAAATCATACTTGTAAAAAAAATCGGCTGTTGATTCGGATCATCAAGATTAAAAGCACTAGCACCAATATTATTATAGACAAGCCCTGATGTCGGCACAACACTAATATCTCCAATATCAGCAAAACAAAATGCTGACATTATCACAAAAAAAATAAAAAACAAATTCTTCATAAATCCTCCTAGTTTAGCATCTAAGTATAGACAAATCGATGATTTTTTTCAATAAATCACCAAAAGAAATTCCTGCTTCTTTCGCAGCCATAGGCGTAAGGCTAAGGGCTGTCATTCCCGGCAATGTGTTAACTTCTAAAAAATAAAATTCTTCTCCATTATAACGAAAATCTACTCTTGAATAAATTTCGCATCCAAATGCTTTATATATTTTCAAAGCATATTCTTTAATAACCTTCTCCTCCGTTACACTAAGTTTGGCAGGGACTTCATAAATCGTATTTCCTTTAGTGTATTTGTTTTGATAATCATACCAACCGGATTTTGGTTTTACTTCTACCACAGGATACGCAACATTATCTATGATTGTAACAGTTAATTCTCTTCCGGGAATAAATTGTTCACATATAATTTTATCACTATATTTGAAAGCAAACTCAATAGCATTTTCAATATCATTTTCATGGTGAATAATTGATATTCCAAAAGATGAACCTGATTCATTTGGCTTGATTACCAAAGGGAAACCTAATTGGCAAGCTATTTCTTTATCTATCGTGTGACTTTTTTCATATATAATTTTATTAGCTACAGGCACATCCACACTTTTGGCAATTTTAGAACTGATTATTTTATCCATTGCAAGCGCACTTGCTCTGTATCCTGAACCGGTGAATTTTATATTATGCAATGATAAATATGCTTGAATTCTGCCATCTTCTCCTTCCGCTCCGTGCAGAGCTATAAAAACCAACATTGGATCAAATTCTATAATTTCTTCCATCATAAGATGATAAGAGCTATACTCTTTCGGATCAATTTTCTTAATCTGATAAATGTTTTCTAGCTCTTTTGCAATTTGCTCACCGGTAACTAAAGAAACTTCTCTTTCTTCTGAAAAACCACCCATCAATATTATAATTTTTTTCATCTTCATCTTCCTTAATATTTATATTTTTTTTAATTCATTCCAAAATTCAGGTGCAGATTTTTTTACTGCATCAATATTATCTAATTTAATCCATTCAAACTTCTTTTGTAAAACAGAAAATGCCATTACAAACCGATGATCGTTATAAGTTCTTAGCATAATCTCATCTTGGGGAATTTTCTTAATTGGAAAAACAGTTAAAATTTCATTCTCATATTTTATTTTAGTTAATTTACTAAGTTCATTCACAAGATTTGTGATTCTATCTGATTCTTTAAATTTTAAATGTTCAACTCCGGAAATTGAAATAGGAGTTTCAGCGAACAAAGCTAAAATCACCAAACTAATTACCTGGTCAGGCATATCAATCATATCGGCATTACCACCTAAGATCTTATCACAATTGATTATCAGTGAATCTTCCTGATATTTTACTTTTGCTCCGAATCTTTCCAAAATATGAATAAATTTTGAATCAGCTTGCAAACTATTTTGGGGATTCCCTTGAGTAACAATATTCTTCTTCAATATCACCGCCAAAAGCCAAAAATAGGATAATGTAGAATAATCAGGTTCTACAAAATATTCTCTAAGATTTTTATACTTACTGTTCTTAGGCACAATTATCTTATTCTTATCCCACTTTACACTTACACCAAATTTTCCCATCAAGGCAATAGTTAAATCAATATATGATTTTGAGACAATTTTATCATTTAAAACAATTTCCAAGCCACCTTCAAATGCCGGAGCTAATAGTAATAGAGAACTTATAAATTGACTGCTGATATTTCCTTGAACGTTTATCATACCACCCGTTAACTTTTTCCCTGTTATTTTCATGGGAAAATTATTATCTAATTCTGCTCCTAATTGTTTCAGGCTTGTTATTAAAATCTCATGCGGCCTTTTTTTTAATTGTTCACTACAATCTAAAATAAACTCTTCATTTTCACAAACGGCTAAACGAGAAATTATAAAGCGTAATGCTGTTCCGGAATCTTTTATATACAATTTGCCGGATTTTAATTTATTAGGAATTATTGTTATTGAATTGCCCTGGTTTCTCTTGAAATTAAACCCGAGAGATATTAGATTTGAAAGCAGTGTTTCCACGTCTTCACAATCTGAAAAATTATTGATTTTCAACTCTTTTTCTAAGAATGTAGAAATTAATAATATCCTATTAATTTCCGATTTTGAACCATTAACACGAATAATTTTTTCTAGCAATTTTGATAACTCCAATTTTTTATCTTTTTTTAAAATTAAATTCTAATGCGTCAATAAACAAATTTTCTTTGACAATAAACTTTGCATATCATTTATCACACTCAGCCTTTTAGGAAATTTTATCAAATTTCATTCAAGCTAAAATCATTAAAATAGATACGGAAAATAAAAGCATAATTTTAGTAACTAAACTTAGTTATTTCGGTTTATTTTAATGTTAAAATTCATAAATCTTTCATAAGAGTTTTATATAAAGGAAAAACAATGGAAAAAGTAATTTCAATAAGCAATATAACAAAAGAATATAAGATGGGAAAAATAATAGTACCAGCCTTACGAGGAATAGATCTTGAAATCAATAAAGGCGAATTTGTAGCTGTGATAGGTCCTAGTGGTTCAGGAAAATCCACTTTAATGCACATTTTAGGCTGCTTAGATACTCCTACCGATGGCAAATATTTTTTAAATGGAATAGATCTAAATGAAAGAAAAAAACGTCAATTAGCAGAAATCAGAAACAAACAGATCGGTTTTGTTTTCCAAACATTCAACTTATTACCACATTTGAATATACAAAAAAATGTGGAATTACCCTTGATGTATGCCGGTTTTAGCCCTAAAAAAAGAGCATCTGTTGCAAAGCAAGTTTTAGTTAATGTTGGTTTAGGAGATAGATTACGTCACAAACCAAGTGAGCTTTCAGGCGGACAGCGTCAGCGTGTAGCAATAGCTCGCGCTATAGTAAATAATCCTGCATTAATCTTGGCAGACGAGCCTACTGGAAATCTTGATACAACAAGCGGAGCAGATATTATCGGTATTTTTAAAGATTTACACAAACAAGGTCACACAGTGATAATGGTTACACATGATCCTGTCGTTGCGAAGCAGGCTAACAAAGTAATTAACATAGTTGATGGGAAAATTGCAAATGGCAATCTCAATTAAAGAAAGTTTATCGGTTGGCTTTTCAGATTTTTGGTCTAGGAAACTAAGAAGTTTCATTGTTATTTTAGGAATAGTTTTAGGCACATTATCCATAGTAGTTGTTACATCAATAATTAATGGGATAAATAAGCAAACTTTAGCTTGGATGGAAGAGCGAGGTGGTTTAGCCAAAATATCTGTTTATAGAAATCGAGAATATCAAGAGTATCCTAACTTACAAAGATATTTTGATCTTAAGGAATTTAATTTTCTTAGATCTCAAATTCCTGAAGCAAAATTTATTTCTCCGACATTAAGAAGTTACAAACAATTTTCATATAAGAAAAAAGTATATTATGCTCCTATTTTTGGAGTTAATGAAGATTACACCGGCATAGAAGAATGGAATGTAGCCGAAGGAAGATTTATTAATAATTATGATCTAAATAAAGTAAATGATGTAATTGTAATCGGGTCGAAAGTTAAAGAGGTTCTTTTTGGAAATAAAAAAGCGATAGGAGAATTGATAACTGTTTTTGGAAGACGCTTGGAAGTTATTGGCATTATGGATTATCGCTATATGAAATCTTCAAATAACTTAATGAATGATAATGCTTTAGCATATCTAAATCGTTTTGCTTTTATACCATTAACTACATTTATTAATAAAGGAACCGGCGAAGATAAAATCCATTCAATAAAAATTAAAGCTCAAGATGCTGAGTCTGCTCCTGCTTTAGGTGTGAAAATCGAAAACATCCTATTAAACATGCGCAAAGGTAAACCTGTCTTCGTAGTTGAAAGTGCTGCAGAAGAGGCTAAGTCAATGGAAAAAAACGGAAAGGTATTCCAATTGGTATTTACGCTAATCTCGGCAATTTCTCTTTTCATAGGAGCAATTGTTGTTTCTAATATTATGCTTGCAACTATTAAAGAACGGACTAGAGAAATAGGCATAAGAATAGCTCTTGGTGCAAGACGAAGAGATATTTTTGTTCAATTCTTAGTGCAAACTATCTTGGTTTCGCTTATTGGTGGCTTACTTGGATTAGTTATGGGAGTTTCTATTTTAGATATAACAAGTAAATATTTAGGAATAGAATTAATTGCGAATTTAAATACTATTTTGATGGCTGTTTTCTCTTCAGCTTTTGTCGGATTATTAGCCGGAATAATTCCTGCAATCATTGCCAGTAGATTAGATCCAATTACAGCATTGCGAGTAGATTAGAGAGGTGGTTATGTTAAAAAAAACAATAAAAGCACTTTCGGTTTTTTGGAATAAAATACAAAATGATGGCATTTTAAAGGAGTCTGCTGCTTTAACATATGTGACGATGCTGGGATCATTACCATTTATAATATTCTTATTATATTTTCTTCCTGAATTACCTTTTCTAGAGATTAATACTAAAATATCAAGCAGCATAAAAGAAATATTTCTACCTGATTCTGCTGATTTAATCTATAATTATATACAACAATTAGCAAATAAGAAGATTCCTTTTAATCTCTTTAGTTTTATAATACTAGTGATATCTTCTTATTCATTATTCCAAATTATCAATTCAACTTTTGATAAAATCCTAAATGCTCAGGAATTTCATTCCAAAAATTTTTTTTCTAACTTGGTAAAATTCTTCGGTATGACAATTTTAGGATCTTTGCTAATTTTAGTGCTTCTTTCTACAACATCATTGCCATTTTTAGCTTCATTTTTTGAAGTACCATTTTTGCAAGGATTGCTCTTATACCTTACTCCTGTGATTATATTGTTCACAATTTTTTCTTTTGGATTTTTCTATATTCCTACTGTGCAGGTCAAATTTCGTTCAATAATAATCGGGGCAGCATGCTCATCAATCACTTGGATTCTCTTTAAATCTTTATTCAATTGGTATGTAGTTCATCTTACAAATATTGAATTGGTTTGGGGAGTATTAGCATCAATACCAATCTTTCTATTTTGGATCTATTCAACTTGGGTAATAATGCTAAGCGGAATTACAATTGTTTCAATTTTGGAAAATCGTCATATTCCCAATATATCGGAAATTCCAACTCAAAGTTTAAAAATAACAATTGAGAAATCTATGAATACTGGTGAAGCAATTAAACTTTCACCACCAACTTTTTTGAGTAAAAATGACGTAAAAGAGGTTCTTGCAGAAGTTTTAAAAGAATTTTCTAAAGAAAATATTATTGATGATAAAGAAAGTTAGGAAGAGATAATTTTATCTATTTCTTCAACATTGCCGGCTTGTAAAACTTGTTCGGCAATTTTTTTTGCCTTCTTATAATTAATTGAAAGAATTTTATCTTTAACTGCTAAAAATTGTCCCGGGCTAACACTTAACTCATCAATCCCCATACCAATAAGTATCTCTGTGAACTTACGCTCGCTTGCCATTTCACCACAAATAGCGGAAGTAATATTATTCTTATGACTATTTTCAATAGTTAGGTTAATTAAGTTTAGAACTGCCGGATTCAATGGTTGGAAATATTCATGAATATGCTCATTTCCACGATCTACAGCCAAAGTATATTGAATAAGATCATTTGTTCCAATACTGAAAAAGTCGCATTCTTTTGCAAAAAAATCTGAATTTATTGCAGCGGATGGAATTTCTATCATAATTCCAATTTTGATGTTAGGATCAAATTCGATATTTTCATTTTCTAGTTCATTGATACATTCTTGAACAATTTTCTTAGCTTCACGCAACTCTCTTATTGAGCTAACCATTGGGAACATTACTGCAATATTACCATATTTATTGGCACGAAGAATTGCTCTGATCTGAACCTTAAATATTTCAGGATATAGAAGAGAAACTCTGATACCACGACATCCTAAATTAGGATTTTGCTCCTTCGTAAAATTCAAAATTTTAGAAAGCTTATCTCCACCCACATCGATAGTGCGAATTGTAATTTCTCTATCGCCCATTTTCTCAACAATTTTTTTATAAATATTGAATTGTTCATCTTCGTCAGGAAGTTCTTCCTTATCGAGAAAAATAAATTCCGTACGCATCAATCCGATTCCGTCTGCATTTACTCTTTGAACTTGAGGCATCTCTTCAGGAATTTCCACATTGCACTTTAATTTTATCACTTTCCCATCAAGAGTTTGAACTTTTTGATCAATAAGCTTTTCTAATTTTCCTTTATCTCTTTTATCTTTTTCAACTATTGCTTGATATTCTTTTAAAATCTGCTCATCCGGTTCAATGATAACTTCACCTTTGTAGCCGTCCACAATTACTAAAGAATCATCATCTATCTCTTTTGATATATTAGCAATTCCACTAACAGCAGGAATGCCAAATGATCTTGCTAAAATTGAACTATGGGCTGTTTTGCTACCGGTTTCAGTAATTAAACCTGCAATATTTTTATCAAATACAGATGTAATTTCTGATGGTGTGATTTCGGGCATAATAACTATATTCTCGGAACAAACATTAATCATCTGATCTAACTTTTGATTTGTAATGTGGGAAAGTAAACGATTTTTAACATCTTTAAAATCATTTGCTCTTTCTGCCATATACTCATTATCCATTTTACTAAAAAGTTCGATAACTCCTTTGAAATGTTGATCTACAGCTTGTTCTAGATTGTATAAATTCTCTTGGATTAATTTCTTTATTTTCTCATAAAATTCAGGATCTTTAAGAATCATTTTATGTGTTTTTAAGATGTTTTGATTGTTCTTAGTATAAGCATAATTTTCGATCAAATGATCAATTTCATCCAAAGCATGCTGTATGCTATTTTCAAATCTTTCAAGTTCAGAGCTTACTTCACTATGTAAAATTTCTCCTTTATTAATAACAATCTCTTGGGGAATAATAACAATTGCTTTACCAATTCCCACTCCATCGGAAATTGCCAATCCTTGAATTTTCTTAGTCATAATATCCTATCTATTCTTCATTAAATTTGCTTTTAAAAAGATTAACCAATTCATTCATCAAATGTTCTTCATCGATCCCATCAGTTACCAATTCTATTTCACTTCCATATTCGGCAGCAAGCATCATTACGCCCATAATACTTTTGCCGTTAATATCCATATCATCTTTTATTAGTCGGCAATCTGAACGATATTGTGTTGCTGTCTTTACTATCATAGTTGCTGGTCGTGCATGCAAGCCTAACTTATTTTCGATTTTTATTTTTTTTCTTATCATATTAATTTAGGATTTCTCCTCTCCTATTTGCTATAATTTACGCTTTCTTCTTTCTGATTTTTCTCTTAATTTCTCTTGCAATTTATTTGTATATACTTTGGCAGCTTCATATCCGAAAGTTTTTAGGATATAATTCATTGCAACTACTTCAATTATAACTGAAACATTTTTACCAGGTGAAACTGGAAGATAAATAATAGGTCTTTTCTCTCCTAATATTTCCACATAATTATCAGAAAGCCCAATTCTTTCATAATCCATATTATCTTGCCACGGCATTAGTTCCAATTGAATATCTATTTGTTTTTCAAGCCCTACAGCCTGAATACCAAACATTTTTTCCACATCGATCAAACCAACTCCACGAATTTCCATAAAATGACCGAAATCATTTGTTGGCATTGCTATTAGTTTGTCATCGTTTAATTTAATTTTTACAGCATCATCAGTAATAACTTTATGACCACGCTCTACTAAATCCAAAGCACATTCACTTTTACCAATTCCACTTTTACCTGTTAATAAAATCCCCACACCAAACACGTCTATCATTGTTCCATGTAATGTTCGTGAAGGTGCAAAATAATCATCAAGAAAACGTCTAAGATTATGTGAAAACCTATCAGTAGTTTGAGACGTTTTTAATACCGCAATTTTCATCTCATTTGCTAGGAATTCTAATTGTTTCGGTGCAGATAAACCTTTTGTAATAATCAAGCAAGGAATATCGTAGATGAGCATCTCTTTTAATCTATCATATAATAATTCATCACTTAATGATTGCATATAACCAATTTCGGTTTCACCTAAAATTTGAATTCTTTTGTAGGAAAACCTTTCAAAAAATCCGGTAAGCGCTAAACTAGGCCGATTAATATGCCTGCTTATAATTTCATTATTTAATGTTTCAGGATTAGTAACAAGGCTTAACGATAATTCTTCTTGTTTTATTTCAAAAAATTCTTTTAAAGATAGATTCATAAAATTCCTTTTATAATTAGTTTGAGATAACAGGCGAATTGTGGACTTGCTTCAGCAAGCCCACATGTTATATTCGCCACTTAAATTTTAGTTAAATTTTGCCTATTAAGGTTCCAACAATTTGAAATGTTGTTCATCTTTTTTCACTAGAACATTGATTCTATCTGTTTCTATGTTCTTAAAGATAAAATACGGATCGCTGGTTAACTTGAACTGACTAAGAGCTTCATCAACAGTAAAAGCTTCGGCTATAATTCTTTTTGTAGAAATACGTTCTGATTTTTCACCTTCTTTATATAGGTTGGCATAAACATAATTTGCACTTTCTTTTAAACTTTTCTTCTTATGATCATCCCATTTACCTTTCAATTTTTTTATCTGTTTTTCAACTTTTTCAATAGCGTCATCGATAGCGAGATACATGTTATCATCTACGGCTTCTGTTTTTAAATCGTTTTTGGGTACGTGCAGAATTACTTCAGCATAATTTCGATCTTTTTCCAACTTCAAAATGAATTGAGCGCTAATGATATGATCAAAGTATCTCTCAAGTCTCTCCAATTCACTTTCAATGTGGTCTCTAATTGCGTCTGTCAAATCGAAATGACGGGCAGTGATTGTAATTTGCATAACTATCTCCTTTTCTTTAGAATGTCTCTTGCTAACTCTGCATTATATGAACTTCTAACTAATGGTGCAGATTCTACCAAAGAAAATCCCATTTCCAGACCAATTTTCCTATATTCTTCAAATTGTTCCGGAGTTACATATTCTGCAACAGGATAATGCTTTTTTGATGGTTGCATATATTGTCCTATAGTGACAATATCAACATCTGCATCACGTAGTTTTTTCATTAGAGTTAGCACTTCTGATTTATTCTCTCCCAAGCCAACCATGAATCCACTTTTAGTTAAAATATTCGGATCCACTTTTTTAGCTTTACGAAGTACCTGAAGCGACTGTTCAAGATCTGCCATTGGTCTAACCTTCGGATACAATCTTTCCACAGTCTCGACATTATGGTTCAAGACATCCGGAGCAGATTCCACAATTCTTTTCACCTGCTCCATGTCACCTTTTAAATCTGATATTAACAACTCAATTGTTACATCTTTGTTACAAGTTTTTCTTATCTCTTTTACTACATTAATAAATTGAGTTGCTCCACCGTCAGGTAGATCATCTCTAGTTACAGTAGTAACCACAATATGACGTAAATTTAATTCTTTAGATAATTGTGCAATTGCCTTAGGCTCATCAACATCGGGAGGTGGTAATTCCCCTGCTGTTTTTTGAACAGCACAGAACCTACAATTCCTAGTACAAACTTCACCTAAGATCATAAATGTAGCTGTCCCTTTTTCAAAACACTCGCCTCGATTAGGGCATTTTGCATCTTCGCAAACAGTTACCAAATTATATTTACGTAATTTTTTCGCTAATTCGCTACTTTTCTTAGAACCAACTTTGTCAGATTTTAACCATTTAGGTTTTCTTAAATAGCTACTATTTTTTTTATTTTCCATTATAAAATTTACCTATAATTTATGAACAGCTAAGTTTTCCACATCTTCAATTGCTTCCATAACGGTTTCAGATAGTGTAGGATGAGCAAAAATAATATTTTTCACATCATCAATACCTGCATTCAGACCGATCATGGCAGCAGCTTGAGCTATCAATTCTGTAGCTTGTAATCCTATAATATGAATACCTAAGATTTTATGATTTTTTCCGCTGGCAATTACTTTTACCAAGCCATAAGTATCGCCTTTTCCCATAGCATTGCCGTTAGCTGAAAAGGGGAATTTACCTACTAAGATTTCTCCAAATTTTTCCTTTGCGTCTTCTTCATTATAACCAACACTTGCTACTTCAGGATTTGTAAAAATACAAGCAGGTATTTTTTTATAATCAAGCTTTTGAATTGGAATTGAGGTATTATTTATTTTATTATTTAAAATATCGGCAACTATCAGTCCCTGCTTACTTGCTGTATGAGCCAGCATAAGTTTTCCTGTAATGTCACCAATAGCAAAGAGATTTTCAACATTTGTTTGCATTTTATCATCTATTTGCATCATACCTCTTTCTGTTTCAGGTTCAAAGCCTACAAATTCGATATCACAAACAGGAACACGACCAACGCTAACAAGCACTTTCTCTGCCATTACCTCTTTACCTTTTGAAAGTTTTAGCACAATCTTTCCATCTTCTACTCGATAAGATTCTACTGCTTTCTTCATGTGTAATTTAATTTTATTTCGCTTCAGCTTTGAAGCCAATTTCTTAGAAATCTCAGCATCTTCCGTACTTATTAAATTTGGAAGAAATTCAATAATTTGAACATCTACACCCATTTGTTTGTAAATTGTGGCAAATTCACAACCGATTACGCCACCGCCAATAATTGCCAAACTTTTCGGCAACTCTTTCATACTTAAAATATCGCGTGAAGATAGTATTTTGTCACCATCAAATTTCATAAACGGTAGTTCTTTTGGCTTAGAACCGGTTGCCAAAATAACATAAGTTGCTGTATATTTTTCACTTTCGGTATATATTGTGAAATCATTATTTTTTTCTATTTTTGTAACTTTTTCTTTGATACAAGGTATTGCTCTTTTTTCAAAGATAAACTCGATTCCACCAACTAATTGTTCAACAATATTATTTTTCCTTTCCCAAACTTTTTCATAATCTAAAGCAACATTGCCAACACTTATACCAAAATCTTCTGCTATCTCCATCTCATGATACAATTCTGCCACTTTCACTAAAGATTTTGTAGGAATACAACCCCAGTTCAAGCATACTCCACCCAATCTTTCTTTTTCGAATACCACAGCATTAATGCCATACTGTTTCAGGCGAATAGCTGTAACATAACCACCAGGTCCGCCACCAATAATTGCTACATCAAATTTTTTCATCTATTTCTCCTTAAATGACTATTCAATATCCCGTTAGCATTTCTATATTTTGCCACAACGCGACGTGAAACTGTTACTCCATCTTTTTGAATAATCTCAGCAATCTCACTATCGCTTAACGGATGAGCTTTATCTTCCTTTTCAATTAGACTAAAAATTCTTTTTTCCACACTTTGGCGTGATACGGATTCAAAATTATCATCTTTACCTGCTTTGCTAGTAAAAAATTCTTTTAGGTTCATTATACCAAAAGGGGTATCAGCGTACTTTCTTCTTACAACTCTGGAAATAGTAGATTCATTAACTTGAAGCTCATCAGCAATTACAGAATATGTAAGTGGTCGTAACGTGCCATTTTCCTTATAGAAAAAATCCATTTGATTACGAATAATCGCTTCAGTTACTCTTTCTAAAGTTCGTCCTCGAAGATAAACCGATTTGATCAAGAACCTAGCTGAATTTACTTTATCTCTAACATAAGCCAAAGATTCTTTTTTATCTTTTACATCACGTAAAATCTGCTTATATCTTCTATTTATTCTAATTCTTGGAAAAGAAAAATCATTAACAATTATTTCATATTTACCTGCTATTTTTTTTATTATTACATCCGGAACAATATATTTGTCGTCATTATTTATTATCCGTAGTCCCGGTTTAGGATCAAGATGAGCAATTTCATCTTTGATATTTAATATTGCATACTCTGTTACTTTGTGCTTTTTGGCAATTTTAGAGTAACGTTTATGAATAATGTCATCAAAACTATTTTCAACGACATCACGTAAGAGTTTATTTTGTTGATTAGGTTCTATCTGAGCCAGTAAGCATTCTTCGATACTTCTGGCAGTTATTCCGGCAGGTTCAAAAAGTAAGATTTCTTCATGAATCTGATGCGATCTATTATCAAATATACCATAATCCATTGCTAAATCTTCTATCGAGAAATCCTCAGGAAGGAAGCCGTAAACATTGCATGATTCAATTAAATCATAAGCAAAATCATATTCATTTTCATCAAGATGCAAATCATCAAGCTGTTGAAAAAAATACTCCTTTTTATTTATATTGCTGGCAATGTAATCTTGCATTTCAGCACGTTCTTGTTTCACTTGTCTTCCTGTATTTTCACGATATAATTCATTGTAAGAATCTAAAATTTCGCTTAATTGTTCCGTTTCCTCCAAAGTTTTCTTTAAGTCTTCATCGATTTTTTCTTCTTTCTCTTTTTTTTCCAATTCCTTTTGATCGGAATCTTCTTCATTATCGTAATCAAAAATCTCTAACATCGGATTTTCAATCACTTCTTGCTTAATTTGAGTTTCCAACTCCATCAATGGCATAGTCAATAATTTCAAAGATTGTAACATCTTTGGTTTTAATACCATTTTCTGGGTTTGTTTAGTATTTAGTGTTTGTTTGTAGCCACTCATTCAGTTTCTCCCAAAGGATGAATAAATCTATCTCCTAAATATACTTCTCTGGCTTTTTTATTATTAACCAGTTCTTTTGCTGTTCCGGAAAATAGTATTTTCCCATTAAAAATTATATAAGCACGGTCAGTGATATTAAGAGTTTCTGCCACGTTATGGTCAGTTATCAATATCCCGATTCCTCTACTTTTTAATTTTATAATAATGTCTTGGATATCTGCTACAGCAAGAGGATCTACTCCTGCAAACGGCTCATCCATTAGCAAAAATGACGGAGAAGTAACAAGTGATCTGGTAATCTCTAATTTTCTTCTTTCTCCACCGGAAAGAGTGTAAGCTTTTTGTTTAGCTAATTTAGTAAGGTTTAGTTCGTCCAATGCTTCTTCCAATCGACGTTTACGTTCCACCTTGGAAATCTTAAGAGTTTCTAAGATTGCCATGATATTTTGTTCAACAGTTAGTTTATGAAAAATTGATGGTTCCTGTGCTAAATAGCCAATGCCCAATTGTGCACGTTTATACATTGGAAGTTTGGTAATATCCTTTCCATTTGCCAAAACCTGCCCGAAATTTGGTTTTATTAATCCCAATATCATGTAAAAGGTAGTAGATTTCCCGGCACCATTTGGTCCCAAAATGCCTACTACTTCACCTTGATTTATATTGAGGCTTACTTCATTTACTACTCGTCTTTTGCCATATATTTTCACGAGTTTTTTTATTTCTAATTTATTCATAACAGTTGTATTTTTGGTTTTCAAAATTTATTTGTCAAGCGAATGTTCTTTATATAAAATAATATAGTACCCGTATGGAATAATTTCTGCATACATAATCACTATCTAACTCTTTATAAGTAAAGCAGAATCATTTATTTAGTGTCATCAAACAATTATAAATTATTTTAGATGAAAATCCTTAAAGATTATTTAATGAATTTATACACTCCGTCAATATCATTTTCTAAAAAAATTTCATCAACTTCATGATCGAGAAAAGTAATCTTCAATTTCTGAGCTGAGGCTTTATTTACAAGATAATCTCTTCTTTTACTTTTTTCCTGATTATAAAAACTTGTAACACTTCCTGTAGCTTCACAAAAGGTAATCTCTCCATCAAGAAAATCAAAAATCATCTCTTTTGCTTTAATCCAATTTGATCGTTCTTCACCTTCTTTAATAGCAAAATTAACTAAACAATCTTCGGATAATTCAGCTTTTGAAAGCTCTTCATTTTCAAAATAAAGATGCATTTCCACAGCTTTTGCATCAGCAAAATCACTGTCAAATTTAGGATCGCCAAGAAAAATAGCTTTCTGTTCAAGATTAAAATAAAGCAAGAAATCACTTGTAATCGTAAAATCGGGTGATTCTGT
This sequence comes from Candidatus Cloacimonadota bacterium, assembly GCA_027064945.1. Taxonomy (GTDB): domain Bacteria; phylum Cloacimonadota; class Cloacimonadia; order Cloacimonadales; family TCS61; genus DAOWES01. The sequence goes on along the minus strand of JAMOPB010000418.1, from coordinate 1,971 downwards.
AACAACATCGAAATTAGCGGTGATTTTAGAAAATTCCTGATGATATTCGATTTTTTCAGCGGAAATTTTAAGCGAATCATTAACTGTTATACTAGGTCTTTGCAAAAGATAACCATAGCCATTATTCAGCTCATAATGCAATTTTCCACAAATCCCATTTGCTTTTTCACGTTGATCATAAACTTTCACATTACTCCAAGCATCCAAAATAGAATCATTTCTAAAATAGTCCACGCTATCAGCGGCAAAAGAGCTATACGTATTGTCATAATGCGTTTCTTTGGCGAATACATCTCCGCGAAGTTGTAACATTTCTTCTATCCTGAAATATTCAACTCGATTAGCTTTAAGTGAAAGTGTATCTTCCAAAACCAATACATTTCCTTCCAAAACAGTTCGTTTGGAAGATTCAAATAATTTTGCACGATCAGAAAAAAATTCAGTTTCACCATAGAAAAAATGGACATTGCCATCAAGTTCTACAACTCTTTCACCGGCAATTTCAGAAGCTGTTCCGAGATCAGCATTTATCAATCTATAAGGACGTAATTCAGCTGCTCCCAGAGCAACTATTATTAGCAAAATACTACCAATCAATATTTTCTTCACTCAATTTTCCTTCAGCTGATACTTTTGTGATTTCAATTTTTGTCATTTTCTCATCACTCCGCATCTCTTCGCCATACATTACATTATTATCTCGCAGAATTTCAACACCATTTTTTGCATAAAATTGATTTGTATTTCTATCCCAATTCAAATATTCTGTTTTTAGAATTGCATTTTCGGTAGTTACAACTACATTACCTATGCCGATAAATGTATTATTCATATCGTTCAATTCCGCTTTATCACAAGTTAAAATCGTCTGAATTTCACCTTTTTTATTATAGGCAGTAATTTCCACAGTATCTGCAATAGTAAGATTTTTATTATCGAATTTTTGCATATAATTAGCTTTAAGTTTATATTCCAATAATTTCCCTTTAGTTGAGGTTATTATAATATTTCTAGACTCTTGGTCAGGAATATTCCCATCAACAGGAGAATAAATTGTTTTTTGTTCTTTCGAACATCCTAAAACAAGAAAACTACTTAGCCAGATAGCCCATAAAAGCATCGATAACTTCTTCATAAATTCCTTTCTCTTTTAAAATAAAAGTTATTAAATCTCGAACTGCACCATCTCCACCATTATGAGAAGCTACAAAATCTAATTTCTGCTTAAAATCTTCCGTTACATTATTAGGACAAGAACTTAGTGCAACTTTTTCCAAAACTGGATAATCATTCCAATCATCTCCCATATATGCAACATTTTCCCAAGATAAAGCTAAATCTTCCATTATCTTAGTAACAACACTTAATTTATTTCTAACTTTTTGATGTAAAATTTCAATTCCCAAATCTTGGCAACGTCGAGTTAACATTTCAGATTCTCTGCCTGTAACAACGGCAACTTTGATATCTGCAAAACTAAGAAGCTTTATTCCTAGTCCATCACGAGCTGAAAAGCTCTTTGCTTCCGCACCATTGGAATCATACACAATCTGGCCGTCAGATAGCACTCCGTCACAATCCAAAACCAATAATTTTATCTTTTCATAAGCCATATTATTTTCCTTTCAGTACATTATTTATTGCTAATAATTCATCTAATAATTGAGGAATTTTATCTAATGCAAACATTGTTTTGGCATCAGACAAACCTCTTTCAGGTTCGGGATGGGTTTCGATAAAAAAGCCATTTACTCTGCCGGTTGCCATTGCTGCTCTTGCCATCATCGGAACATATTGAGGTGTTCCACCGCTGATCTTTCCTACACTTGGTTGCTGTAAACTGTGTGTAACATCATAAATCACAGGGAATCCGCTTGAGCTCATTATTTCAAATCCTCTAAAATCTACTATTAAATTATGATAGCCGAAACTTGTTCCGCGCTCTGTTAATAAGATTTTCTCATTTCCTGC